>CAJPUA010000147.1 GCA_905373705.1 uncultured Schwartzia sp.
TCATCCTTTGATCTTTCGGGGACTTAAAAAGCTCCGTACCGACCGCCCCGAGGGACGCCTGATTGAAAAACTTATTCGCGGCGGCGTGGCGGTATTCGCCGCCCACACGAATCTTGATATTGCCGCGGGCGGCGTAAACGATGTGCTGGCGGAGCGGATCGGCCTTACGGACCTCGCGCCGTTCAAAGTAACGGAGACCGAAGAACTGGTAAAGCTCGCCGTCTACGTGCCGAAAGACGAGGCGGACGCGGTACGGAAGGCGATTACCGACGCGGGGGCGGGGCATATCGGCCGCTATCGCGCCTGCACATTTACCGTGGCGGGGCAGGGGACGTTTCTGCCCGAGGCAGGAACGCGCCCGTTCATCGGTCGCCCAGGACGGATGGAAACGGTCGATGAAGTTAGAATTGAAACGATCTTTCCCGCGGCGATTGAGCGGCGCGTCGTGCGCGCTATGCTGAAAGCGCATCCTTATGAGGAGGTCGCTTACGATCTCTATCCGTTGCGCAATCCGGGACGCGCCGAAAGTCTCGGCAGGATCGGGCGACTTTCCGCGCCGGTGACAGCCGACGCCTTCGCGGCGCGGGTGAAAGACGCCCTCGAGGCCGATTATGTGCGACTGGTGCGCGCCGGGGAGCGCCGGGTGGAAAAGGTCGGCCTTTTGAGCGGCAGCGGAGCGGAGTTTATCGATAAGGCGGCGATCATGGGCTGCGACGCCTACGTTACCGGCGACGTACGCTATCATGACGCGCAGCGGGCCGTGGAGTTGGGATTACACGTTATTGACGCGGGACATTTTGCCAGCGAGCAGATTATCGTACCGGTGTTGGCTCGATATCTTGCCGAAGCGACGGCGCAGGGGGGCGTTGAAGTTGCAGCCGACGATACGGCGCGGGATTTTTTCACTCTCGTGCGATGATCGAGATCTTAGTTCGCGCTCGTGCATAAAGAAGTAGGTAAAAGCGTTTTTTTCGCCGTGGAGAGAAACCGCTTCAATTTGACGGTGACGCCGGGGTATGGTATCCTAGAATCGGTGAGTCGGAAAGACGATCGCGGGCGGACGCAGGAGCCGTCTGAGGAAAGTCCGGGCTCCACAGGGCAGCGTGCTGGATAACGTCCAGCGGGGGCGACCTCCGGGAAAGTGTCATAGAAAAGAAAACCGCCGGTTTTTCCGGTAAGGGTGGAAAGGCGCGGTAAGAGCGCACCAGCGGTCAGGCGACTGATCGGCTTGACAAACCCCACGCGGAGCAAGACCAAATAGGGAAGGGATGATGCGGCCCGCGGAACCTTCCGGGTTGAGTCGCTAAAGCCGCCGGGCAACCGTCGGCGCAGATAAATGATCGTCGCCGCGCGAGCGGAACAGAACCCGGCTTATTGAAAGCTCGCCAAACAAAAAAGGCTTCTTTTGGGGAGCCTTTTTTGTTTGGCGCAAGATATAGTATAAGGAAACCGATGATTGAGAAAATTTGTCGTTTTTAATGGCAAAACAGATTTTTTATGATATAATAGAGAACGAGTTTTGGCAGAAAGCCGAATCCAGCTCAGGAGCGGGGGAACCAATCTTCTGGGGTGAATGTTTTTTAGGAGCGCGTATGTGTTTCGACCGGCTCCTAGGACAAGGGGAATCTCTTGCCCCTGACCCGTCAGCTAACCTCGTAGGCGAATAAAGAGAGGAGTGGCTTTTTGAGCATCGGTTTTTTTCGTGTTTTTCTTGTGTCTATGATTTGCTCGTGCTGGTTTTCCGTTGCGAGCGCCGACGCGTTCAGTGTCGGAGATCAAGGAAACGACGTGGCGGAGATCCAAGGCGCGCTTGCAAGCCTTGGCTACGATGTCGCCGCCGATGGAGACTTTGGGCCGGGGACAGTGGCTGCGGTCAAGGATTTTCAGGCGATGCACGGGATGGAAGTCGATGGAACGGTAGGCCCGTCTACTTACGCTGCGCTTCTTGGCAAGGATATGCCGGAAGTCAGCCGCGGGTCGAACGTCTATCAGCGGCGCATCGTGCAGACGGCGATGGAGTATCTGGGCGTGCCCTACGTTTTTGGGGGGACTTCACCGGGCGGCTTTGACTGCTCAGGCTATGTCCGCTACGTATTCGCTCAGGCCGGGATCGCCCTGCCGAGAATGGCGGATGAACAGTATGAAGTGGGAAGACCGGTCGCGACGGGTGATCTGCGCACGGGAGATCTTGTGTTTTTCTCTACTTATGAATACGGTCCGTCCCATGTCGGCATTTACCTGAGCAACGGAAATTTCATCAACGCCTCGTCGAGCCGGGGAGTCGTTATCGATTCCCTTTCCAGCGATTACTGGGGAAGCTGTTATATCGGGGCGCGGCGGATCATGTGACAAGCGGTTAGAGGCCTTCGGGCCTCTTTTTTTGCGTGTGAAGGAAAATAAAAAGCGCCATGGAGAAATTTCCGGGCGCGTCGCTTCTCAGGGGGAACGCTTAGAATCCTGCCTTGGACAGGCAGGTGCGTCCCAGGTAATCAACGTGTATAATAAGCGAGTAATGCGATGAGGACGATAAGAAAGATATCTGCCATGAGCGCCTCCGTGTTATGTGCTATATTCTATGTAGTATGATACAATGATGAACGAAAAGAAGCAAGGGCAGGGGGAAGAATATTGGGTGCGAAATGGGGGATGGAACCGCTGTTTTTCGCTGATCCAAAAGAAGCGGAGGCCGCGATTCTGAATATTGGTGCGGACCCGCGCGGCGCGGTCATTATGAAGGAGAAAGCCGTCTTTCGCGTGGTGAAGCTGCAAAAGGTGCCGCTGCGGGTGGCCAACGTCCTGAAGCAGACCTTTCTTTCCAAAGGAGCCGATGCGGCGGTCTCCCGGGGTACGTCGGAATTGACGGCGCAGACGACGGATATGCTGTTGATGGGGACGCTGGCGCAGTATCGCCGCGTCTTAAAGGTATTGTACAGGCAGCCCTTTGGGTTACGGGGGCTGGCGGAGGAATTGGAAAAGCTTTTAATGAAAACGTAAGAATATGGCAGGATTTTAACGACAAATCACGAACTGATACTTAGTAGTAGAGTTTAGAAGCGAGGTGGATAATGTGGCAAAGATTCGGGTTCACAATATGTTGTTCTATGGTTTCCATGGTATCTATGAGTATGAACGCGAGCAGGGACAAAAGTTTTTCGTCGATGTCGAGTGTGAAACGCGCGATAACAAGGCGGCGCAGACAGATAAACCGGAAGACGGCGTCGACGGGGCCATCGTCTACAATGCGGCGCGTGATGTAGTGGAAAACAGCCGCTCGATGCTTTTACAAACGGTGGCAACACATGTCAATGAAGCGGTGCTGAAGATTTTTCCCTATCTGGCAAGGGTCAAGACGGTTATTCGCAAATTTTCCGTGCCGGTACAAGGCGTCCTCGACGATGTTGAAGTCGAAGTGACTACGGAAAACAAGGAGTAAACGATACGTTGAGAGCGGCTGTCGTGGGCGGCCGAAGCAAACGATAGGGACAGGCCCGGAGGCAGGGTCGGATTCAGAGGAATTTTGCGAATCCGGGGTATGCCGCCGGGCCTTTATCATGTCAGCGCGGTTATGATTCTATGGGAAGCGCTTTATTTTTTGTTGACAGGAGAAAAACCCTTCATTAAAATGGAGAGCGTATAGCTATGATTAGGAGGCGCGCAATGATTGCGGAAGGCTTCTATATGGCGGCGCTGCTATCCGCATCTGGCGTCAGCCCGGGAATAGCGCGGCGGTTGGCGGAGCGTTTCGGTTCCGCGGCGTCCGTGTGGAACGCCGCGGGCGGCGAGTTGGCGGTTGATTTGGCCGAAGCGCCGCGTCAAGCGCTTTTAGCGTTGCGGCAGAAGAAACCGGATCTTCCGGAAAACATCGCCGAAACATGCGGGAAAAAGGGAATCGCCGTCTGTACAATGGCGGACGCGGTTTACCCGGCGCTTTTGCGGGAGATATACAGTCCCCCGCCGGTGCTCTTTTACCGCGGATCGCTTGATCCCTCTGCGTCGCGCTTGGCAATGGTCGGCGCCCGTCGGGCCAGCCCCTATGGAAAGCACGCGGCGGAAGAAATAGCCGCAGGATTGGCCGCCGCGGGGATCACGGTCGTCAGCGGCGCCGCC
>CAJPUA010000148.1 GCA_905373705.1 uncultured Schwartzia sp.
TTGCCATGCGCGATCATCTCCATTCGACAACGTGATAGGCGTCATCCTCTCGACGCCGTGTCCAGCATGGACTGCCATATCTCATGTGCGTTATCATCGCCGAAAAGCTGGTTTTTCGGCACTGTGTTGCGCATTTCCTTATACATAATGCTGAGCAGCATGGACTCAAACCCTTCGCAGGCGTCCTTCAGCCGTTTTTCCAGCTGCGCGCGAGCTTTCTCCTCGGCCGTCGCCGTCGAAGCAGCGCCCTTCGCGGTTTCCGCCGGAGCTTCGCCCGCCTTCGCAGCTTCAACCTTATTTTGCAGCTCTTTCAGCATCGTATCGAACTGAGCACTCTGCGCCTCTATCTGCGCCGCGCTGGCGGCGCTGTTTGCACTCGCTGTCGACGGCGTTATGCCCATAAGATTCATATTGCCAACGGTCTGAATCATATTTTCACCCGCCTGCGTTAAATGATTTCCAGCTCGGCGTGAAGCGCGCCCGCCGCCTTGATCGCCTGAAGGATCGAGATGATATCGCGGGGCGTCGCGCCGACCGCATTCAGCGCGCCGACAATATCGCTGACGTCCGCCGTCGCCGGAAGGACGATACTGTGCGCCTGATCCTCCGTAACTTCAACGTCGTCGTTCTTCGTGACCACCGTGGTGCCATAACTGAAAGGCGGCGGCTGCGTGGCGGCTTCCTCCTGGGTCACGCGTATAGAAAGTCCGCCCTGCGTGATGGCAACGCTGTCGACGGAAACGTCGCCGCCCATGACGATCGTTCCGGTACGCTCGTTCACGACAACCTTGGCGATATTATCCGGCATGACCGGAAGCTCTTCCAGCCCGGCAACGAAGCCCACCACATTATTGCGATAATACGGCGGCAGAGCCACATCGACCCGGCCAGGATTCGCTGCCCGCGCCACATTGCCAAAGCGCATATTGATGGTCTGCGCGATGCGGTCGGCCGTCGTAAAATCAGGATTGACAAGGGACAAAGAAATCATACCCTCCGTCCCCAGATCGTCCTCCACCGACCTCTCCACGATCGCCCCATTGGGCGTCGTGCCGACCGTAGGGAAATTTTTCTGCTGGTTGCTGCCGCCGGTACCCGCCGCAAACCCACCGGTTGAAACCGCGCCCTGCGCCACGGCGTAGACCTGGCCGTTCCCGGCCTGAAGCGGCGTCTGCACCAACGTCCCGCCTTGAATACTCTTCGCGTCGCCCATGGAGGATACCGTCACGTCAATGGTATCGCCTTCCCGGACAAACGGCGGCAACGTCGCTGTGACAACGACCGCCGCGACATTTTTTGTTTTAAGCGCCGCCTGATCGATCGTCACGCCAAACTGGCGGAGCATATTCGCCACCGATTGCAGTGTTTCCAATGTTTTATTGGAATCGCCCGTCCCGTTAAGGCCGACGACTAATCCGTAGCCGACGAGCTGGTTCGAGCGCACGCCCTGCACTTTCGCGACGTCCTTAAGACGCGTGACCGCCGAATCAGCGGACGCCGTCGCAAAGGAAAACAGGCAGCAAAGCGCCATGACAAGCGCGGTAAAGCGTTTCATGAACACACCCCCGCCTCAGAAAAGGAAATTGAATATCTGCGTCAAAATGCCCTGCCGCTGTTTCGCGTTAATGGGGCCTTTGCCGTCAAAGTGAATCGTCGCGTCCGCTACCTGCGTAGACGGCACGGTATTCGCGTAAGTCACGTCGTCGCGGCGGACGACGCCCCGGAGCGTAATCTTATGCTCGTTATTGTTCTGCCAGATGGACTGCGTGCCTTCTACGACCATGTTGCCGTTCGGCAGGACGTCGGTCACCGTGACCGTCACCCGCCCTGTGGCGCGGTTCGTGTTCGTCGCCGATCCGTTCGCCTTAAAGCTGTCTGAGCCGCTCGCTGAGGCCGCCGCCAAAAAGCCGAAAATGCCTACGCCAGCGCCCAGTTCCGTCTTCCCGGATTTAGAGTTATTCGACGCTTTCGTCATGGAGGCCGTCGCCGTCTCGCTGATCACAATAGTCAGAATATCGCCCACATTACGTGCCTTGTGATCGGCAAACAACATACTCTCGCCGCCCACGTTATCCGACCAAAGCGACTGCGCGAAAACAGGCGCCGTCGCGCCCGTCAGCATCGCCGCGCAAAGGCCGGTCGCTATTCTCTGCCGCCATTTCTTATTCATGCTTATCACCTGCTTTTCTTAACGCCATACAGCCTCATTCCTCACAGGGATCCGACCGGCTGTTCCATCAGCCAGTCGCCTCTGCTGTGGCTTCATCAATAACCTTCACGCGAAGGACCTTTCTTGACAGGGTATTGCGCACCCGGATAAACTCGCCTTCTCTTCCCGGCTGCAGCGCCATACCTTCCATTTTTACCTCCACACCGTTCACATGCGCCACAATCGTGATAAGATCGCCGCTCTTTATAATCTGCGGCTTCTTCACCATCGTGCGCAGGATCGGCTGCCCGGGACTCAGCCGTCGGCTGCTCACTAATCCCACGGCCTCGGCGATGTCTGTATAATACTTATCGCTCGCCGCGCCAATCTCCTGTTCCTCCACCCGGAGGTCGCTTTCCGTGAGCGTTTGCCGCGCCTGAATGCTCCGCGCCGCTACCACGATCGTATCGAAAAGATGGATACGGAATTGACAAGTCAACCGCCGAAAGGGAACCCCATCCACCAGGACATTAACAGTTACCGCTGTGTTTCCCCAGTAGCGAAGTCCGTTCGGCGTCGCTACCTCGCAGGTAATCTCCCCTTCAGGGACGCGAAGCGGCCGGGGGACGTAAGCCGCCGTCACCACATGACGGCGCGTCTCTTCTCCCTCGGCCAGCGCCGCTTCAATATAGCCGATCGCCAGCTGCTCCAGTTCCTCGGAGGAAAGAACCTGCGGATAAAGCTCCTCCGGGGTCGTCCCATAAGCTTCAGCCGCCGCAGGAAATCCCGCCGCCAGCCAAAGAGCCAGCGTCAAAGCCCAGAGCAGGCGTTTCATCAGCGCTTAAGACCGTTCGCGATCTCCAGCATCGAATCGGACGTCGTGATCGCTTTCGCATCTGATTCGTAAGCACGCTGCGCCACAATCATGTTGACCATTTCCTCGACGACCTGCACATTGGACATCTCCAGCACCGACTGCTGCAAGCGGCCCGCCCCGTCGTCCCCGGGGTTCCCTTCCAGCGGAGCGCCGGAAGCTTCCGATTCGATGAATAAATTATGCCCGATCGCCGTGAGGCCCGCCGGATTAACGAACCGAGCGATCGTGATCTGACCGACCTGATTCGTCTGTCCGTTCACGACGTCAGAAACAAGACCATTCTGCGAGATTGTAATGGAATCGCTCGTTGCGTCCTGCTCAATCGTGATATTGTCCGCTTCCGGATACCCGTCCGTCGTAACCAGGCGGCGGTTGGAATCAAGTTTAAAGGAACCGTCGCGCGTATACGCGATCGTTCCGTCCGGCATCTCGATACGGAAAAAGCCCTCTCCCTCAATGGCGATATCCGTCGGATTGCCCGTCGTTTGCAAGTTTCCCTGCGTAAAAATACGCTGCGTCGCCGCCAGCCGATCGCCGAGACCGATCTGAAGGCCTGTCGGGTACTGCGAGTCCGCGCCGCTGTCGGCACCCGCCGGGCGAAGCGTTTGGTACAGAAGGTCGTGGAACTCCGCTCGCACCTTCTTATCGCCATAGGTGTTGACATTCGCCAGGTTGTGGGCGACAACGTCCATATTGTCCTGCTGCGTCTTCATGCCGGAAGCAGCGGACCAAAGCGCTCTCATCATAACACATTCTCCTCCATCCGAAAAAGATCAAATTCCTCTAAGCAATCTATATCGAAAGATTTTTACCGTTTCTCAATGTTCCGTCAGCCAGCAAAAATCAGGTCAGCCGTCCCACTTCATTAACGGCGTGATCCAAAAGCGTATCCTGGGACGTCACTGCCTTTGAATCGGCCTCATAGACGCGGTAATTGTTGATCAGGTCGACCATCTCGTTGACGACGTTAGCGTTCGATCGCTCTAAGACGCCCTGCTCTATCGTCCCCGTCGCCGGTTGGGGGCGCGCCCCCTCCTGCGCGTAGTACAGGCTGTCCCCTTGCTTTAAAACCGCCCGTCGG
>CAJPUA010000149.1 GCA_905373705.1 uncultured Schwartzia sp.
GTAACTCGTAACGGTCGACGTGCCGAAAACTGCGCTCACCATCGTGCCAACGGCGTCCGTCGTCAGCGCCCGGTCGAGATTCTCAATCTCGCCGTTGGGTTTCACCATTTTCGCCTTTGTCGTCAGTCCGATCAGCGTCCCCATATTGTCAAAAAGCTCGACGACCGTGAACGTAAAGATAATTGAGAAAATACCGAACTCCCACGCCCCGGCAAGATCCAGCGCGCCGAAGGTGGCACTCATGGAAGGCAGCGAAAAGCTCATAACGTCGCCGACGCCGTGGGGGACAGGAGTCAGTCCCAGCGCCATGCCCAGAAGCGTCACAACCAGTATCCCGATCAATATCGCGCCCTTGACGCCGTGCGCCATCATCGCCCCCGTTAAAAGCAAGCCGAACAGCGACAATAGCGTTGTCGGGTTCATCACATGTCCCAGCGTGACATACGTCGCTTGATCCGCGACGATAATCCCCGTTCCCCTGAGGCCGATGAAGGCGATGAACATCCCGATGCCGACGCCGATCGCCCGCTTGAGGTTCTCCGGCACTGCCCGGATGATAGCCTGCCGCAGGCCCCCCAGCGTCATCAGAAAGAAAAATATCCCCGAGAAAAATACCGCGCCCAGCGCCACCTGCCACGGCAGGTGCAGCGTCCCGACGACATAATACGTAAAGAACGCGTTAAGCCCCATCCCCGGAGCCAGCGCGACGGGATAATTCGCTACCAGCCCCATCATAAACGTTGTCAGCGCCGCCACCCAGATTGTCGACGCAATCGCGGCTTCCTTCGGTATGCCGGCATCCGCCAGGATATTGGGATTGACAAACAAAATATAGGCGACGGAAATAAACGTCGTAAGACCGGCTAAAAGCTCGGTCCGCACCGTTGTCTTTTTTTCCGGCAGACGAAAAAAATGGCTCAGCAGTCCGCTTTGTCCTGATATCCCGGTCATGTTTCAGCCTCCCACACCGCCTGCGGGCGGACGGTATATTTTTCAATCATCTTTACCGGCCGATACGATTCCTTCGCCTTTCTAAGGCCGTCCAGGCCCATATCCTCCTGCCGGTTCACATATGTCATATCTGCCCACTCATGTTCTAAAAACGCCTGATTGATCGCCGCGTATGCGCCGCCTACATCCGGCGCGCTCTTTTCCACATGGATGACGACCGTATCGCGATTCAGCGGCTCGCCAAACGTAAACGCCACAATGCGCCGCCCCAGCGCGATAGCGCCGCCCTTCAAGCCAAAATCAGGAAAATCGTTCAAGATCTCGATAATCGCGGCGCGTTCCGTCGCCAAGTATGGATCGTCCGGCGTTTCCTGCGCCAGAACCTTATACCAGGCGTTGAGGTTCAGCTTACATTCCGGCACGATCTCCGGCGTTATCGGCACATACTGCGCCTCGGGATAATTGCGCCGGAAGCTGTTCAGATGGTTCTTTTTTGTATGATAGCGGCGTCCCGCCAATCGAATGAGATCTTCCGTCCTGTAGAGATAATCCGCTTCCTCCCGCAGAGCGCGGCCGAAAAGCCCCTCGCCCGGCAAGGCTTCATAGATTTGCGCCATTGACTTTTCTACATTATACGCAAAGAACGGCATTCCCTGCGCTTTCATCCAGGCCACCTGCTTTTCTGCCGCCGCCGTCATTTTCTCTTCCGGCCCGAACGGCTGCAAGACCATGGGCTGCCCTTTCCACCGCGTCGTCAGAAACAACACGTCGTCCTCAATAGCCCATTGAAAATCGAAAAGGTCGCGCCACATATAGCAGGTCGTAAAATTGAAATGCGAATTTTCATAATAACGCGCCCGAAAAAAAGGATCCATGAGCTCCTTATCCTCTTTCGTCAGCCTCCTAAATTCTATGACCGTTCATCTCCTCAGCCGCGCGGTCCGTCCGTTAAGACCGCGCTTCGTATATTCTTCTGTGAATATCTTCATTATAGCAACCCCGTCAAGGCGGCGCAAGAAGCATCTCCCTCCGCCCCAGGCGCGTTTAAGGAAACTTTAACAAATCCGTCAGTTTATTTTCATAAAATCTTGTTATAGTATGACACAGATAAGGGAACACCTTATTGAGGCGGTGTAAGCCGCGAAACAGAATATAATCCGTCTGGTGTAAGATTCACCTCTCCCCTAAGCCGGGCGGCATTATATAAAACACATTTTCATTCTCTATCTCCCTTGGACCCGGACCGGCCTCCCCTACAATCGGTTCGGGTCTACCTATGTAAAAAAGCGACGCGATAAACGCGTCGCTTTTTTATTTGGTTCTCGCCGCCGTATCAAACAATCCCCAGAAAATGCGCTGCGGTATAGGCCAGCGCGCCGCCGCAAAGCGGCGCGATAACCGGTACCCAGGCGTATCCCCAGTCGGAATCCGCCTTGTTTGGAATCGGCAGAACCGCGTGCGCGAGGCGCGGCCCTAAATCACGCGACGCGCTCATCGCGTATCCTGTCGGGCCGCCTAAGGACAACCCCAACGCCCAGATGAGCATGGCGACAAAATAAGGACCGAGCCCGGGGGGAATAGGCCCGTTTGGCTTGGCGAAGATCATCCAGATGACGAACATCAGGAAAAATGTCGCAATCATTTCCGTCAGAAACGCTGCCGGGATATTACGCACCACCGGCGCCGTGCAGAAGACGCCACGCTTCGTCGGGCCGTCCTCTGTCGCCGCCCACTGGGAATAATACGCCAAATACACAACGATGCCGCCCGTGAAGCCGCCTGCAATCTGCACCGCCGCCGTCGCCAAAAACTGCGGGAACGTATAAATCCCCGCCAGCGTCTTGGCCAACGTGACCGAAGGATTAATGTCCGCCTGCGGCGCGCCGAGTGCCGAAGCGGTAAATACGCCCAGGAGAACCGCGAACGCCCAGCCCGCCGTAATGCAGATCCAGCCGCCGCCATGGCCGCAAGTCTTGTTGAGCGCTATGTTCGCGCAGACGCCGCAGCCAAAGGTGACCAGAACCAGCATACCCATGAACTCCCCTAACAGATTATCCATATTATGCGCCCCTTTGCTCGTAAGATAACGGGAATCCGCTTTAACTGCCATTATTGCTTATTGGCATCAGCCTTCGTCCAGCCAGTGCATAGCATGACGGACGGCCTTGCGCCAGCCACGGTAATAACTCTCGGCCTTCTCTCGGGACATCTTCGGCTCAAACCGCACGTCGAGCTTCCAGCTCGCCCGCAAAGCCTCCTTCGATTTCCAAACGCCGACCGCCAGCCCCGCCAAATACGCCGCCCCCAGCGCCGTTGTCTCAATAACCTGCGGTCGCTCAACGGGAACGCCCAGAATATCCGCTTGGAACTGCATGAGCAGATTATTCGCAACCGCTCCGCCGTCGACGCGCAGCTCCGCCAGCTGAATATCGGAATCTGCCTGCATGGCGCTTAAAACGTCCTGGGTCTGATACGCCATCGAATCAAGGGCCGCCCGCACGAGGTGCGCCTTCGTTGTTCCCCGGGTAACGCCAAGGATCGTCCCACGGGCGTTCATGTCCCAATACGGCGCGCCCAGTCCCACGAAAGCCGGAACGAGATAAACGCCGCCGGAATCGGGCACTCCCTTCGCCACCCATTCTGAGTCCGGCGCCGTGTCGATTACCCGCAAACCGTCGCGCAGCCACTGAATCGCCGCCCCGGCGACAAAGATCGAGCCTTCCAGCGCGTATTCCACCTTGCCGTCAATCCCCCAGGCAATCGTCGTAACCAGCCCGTTCCGGGATTCGTAAATTTTCGTCCCCGTATTCATCAGCATGAAACAGCCGGTCCCATAGGTATTTTTCGCCATCCCCGGCTCAAAACAATTCTGCCCGAAGAGCGCTGCCTGCTGATCACCCGCCGCTCCCGCGATGGGGACTGCGCCGCCTAAGACCGAGGGCAGCGTCTTTCCGTACACCTCGCTTGAGGAACGTACCTCCGGCAGCATCGACGCGGGAACGGTCAGGTACTTTAAAAGCGCTTCGTCCCAGCACAGCTCATGAATATTGTACATGAGCGTCCGCGAGGCGTTGGAATAATCCGTCACATGCACCTGACCGCCGGTCAGCTTCCAGATCAGCCATGTATCGAT
>CAJPUA010000150.1 GCA_905373705.1 uncultured Schwartzia sp.
GGACAAAGAAAAGCGGCGTCTTTTTGTGATCTGAGCGCTCAGCCGCAAAAGACGCCGCTTTATTTACGTATTCGGTTTTTGTTTTATACCCAGCCCTGCGCGTGCATGGCCTGGGCAACGCGGACGAAGCCCGCCATATTGGCGCCGGCGAGAAGATTGCCCTTCGCGCCGTATTTCTCCGCGGCCTCTTTCGACTGCGCGTAGATATTGTCCATAATGCGCTTGAGCCGCTGATCGACCTCCTCGAAGGTCCAGGCGAGGCGCTCCGAATTCTGGCTCATCTCCAACGCCGAAACGGACACGCCGCCCGCGTTCGCCGCCTTCGCCGGCGCGAAGAGGACGCCGTTCTTTTGCAGATACTCGATGGCGTCGAGGGTCGACGGCATATTCGCCCCCTCGCCTACCGCCTTAACGCTGTTTTTGACGAGTGTCTTGGCGCTTTCGAGCGAAAGCTCGTTCTGCGTGGCGCAGGGAAGCGCGATGTCGCACTTGACCGTCCAGACGCCGGCGCAGCCTTCGTGGTACTCCGCCCCGGGGCGCTTTGCCGCGTACTCTTTAATGCGCGCCCGACGAACCTCTTTAATGTCCTTGAGAAGCGCCACGTCGATTCCCGCCGGATCGTAAATGTAGCCGTTGGAATCGGAGCAGGTAACGACCTTCGCGCCCATCGCCTGCGCCTTCTCGATGGCGTAAATCGCCACGTTGCCCGCGCCGGAAACGGCGACCGTCTGACTCTTGATGTCGATCCCGTTGTCGTCGAGCATATCCTTCACGAAATAGAGGAGCCCGTAGCCTGTCGCCTCGGTGCGCGCCAGGCTGCCGCCGAAGGTCAGCCCTTTTCCCGTGAGGACGCCCTCATAATGGCCCGTCAGGCGCTTATACTGTCCGTAAAGATAGCCGATCTCGCGTCCGCCGACGCCGATATCCCCCGCCGGAACGTCGACGTCGGGCCCGATATGGCGATACAGCTCCGTCATAAAGCTCTGGCAAAAGCGCATGATTTCCCCGTCGGATTTTCCTTTCGGATCAAAATCGGTGCCGCCTTTCCCGCCGCCGATGGGAAGCCCCGAGAGCGCGTTTTTCAATACCTGCTCCGTCGCCAGGAACTTTAAAATGCTAAGGTTGACGCTGGGATGAAAGCGCAGGCCGCCTTTATAAGGGCCAATGGCGCTGCTCATCTGAACGCGCAGCCCGCGATTGACCTGAAGCCGCCCCTTATCGTCCGACCACGGCACCCGAAACAAAATGACGCGCTCCGGCTCGACGAACCGCTCTAAAAGACGCTCCTCACGATACTCGGGGTGCGCCTCCAGCACTGGAATAATGGACGTCAGGATCTCCTTCGCCGTATCCTGAAACTCCTTTTCTCCCGGGTCTTTAACGGCGATTTTTTCCAGTACTTCCTCTACATACGCTTTCATATCAGCCACTTTCGATCTCTCCTTTTCCGCTTCGCGAGGACGCTCCCCGTGATTTTTACAGCGTGTTAAGTATACCGCAGCTGATATGTGAAATACAATATTCCACCGCCAAAAATACTGTATACCTTTGACGATTATTCCGAAAACGTAACCTGTAACATACGTTTACGTGATTTCCTCCGCGCCGGCGCTCTCATCTTTATCCTTTTCCGCCGTTTTTCCCGTATCGGCGGAGCTTTTCTCTTTTTCCTTTTCCGCCATTTTTTTCTTAACCGCCTTAATCGTTTCTTCCTCCGCTTCCTGCCGCGCCTTTTCCACCTTCTCCCAAACCTTCGGCGAAAGCTCTTTCAGATATTCGTCGCCGATATCCGTCGCTTCCGGAGCAAGCTTCACATAGCGGCGATAATCCTCCAGCGCCGCCGTCTTATCCCCCAGTTCGTCCTCAATGTCGCCTGCCATCTTCCACGCCGCCAGCGTGTCGTCCTTCGCCTCCGTCGCCCGACGAATATCCGCCAGCGCCGCTTCCGGCTGCCCCTGCGCCCGATAGACCTCCGCCCGGTTCAAGTAGACGAACGGATCTTTGCCGTCCAGTTCCACGGCCTTATCACAGTCCGCCATCGCCGCCGCAAAATCGCCCTGAAGCGCCTGCGCCCGACCGCGCACTGCATACAGCCCCGCCAGCTTCGGCGCGTGCCGGTCGCAGGAGAGTGCCCGCTCCACCTCGATGAGCGCCATTTCCGGACGATAAACGTCGTTATACCAATCGGCGTTATGATAGAGCCGCTCCACCAAGCTGTCGCTGGCGTCCCGCGCCTTCGCCTGCCGCGCTTCCCGCTCCGCCTGGCGCTTCGCCTCCGCCGCCCGGAGCGTTTTTCGCGCGCCGCTCACCGGCTCCTTAGCGTAGGCCGCCGTCACGAGATCACGCAAACGCTGCGCCGCGTGATTCGTCATCACCGCTGCTTTCAGCGGCTCATACTCTCGCGCCTCCGACAGGTACTCGATGCGGCCGTTTTCTCCCGGGCGAAAATTCCACTCCTCCAGCGTGTCGAAATCATGAAACGCCCGCGCCAGACCCCCGGCGATAAGGTACGCCTGCTCCGGCGTATCGTCGTAGAGCGTCGTCGAGTAGGTCGCCGTCAAAAGCGGCTCCCCGTCGATCAGGATCTCCTTGCGGTCCCGCACTGTCACATGCCCCGCGCTGTAATCGGTCATGAGCTGCGCGAGACGCGCCTCGCGCTTGTCGGTATCCGGATGGTCGTAGGCGTCCGCGCCGTAACTTCGGTCAAAATCCGCCGGGTGCTCGGCGAGGTACCACATGCGCGCCATCGCCGCTGCGCCGCCGCCGGGATTAAAGCCGGCGCTCGACGCGAGATAGAATCCGCCTTCATCGGCCTCGTATTCCACCGGCAAAATGACGTTCTTCGCCACCGAATAATCAGCCAGCACACCCGCCACATCGGGGCGAACCGCACCTGTCGCCATACTGATGAAATTAATGCCGAAGGACTGCGCCGCCGCCCGGGCGTAAGTATACGCCGCATGAAGCTTCAAGCCGTGGGTCATCTCGTGCCCCAGCACCGCCGCCAGCTCGTCGACGTTACGGTTCACGCCGCGGATCAGCCCCTCGTTTACAGTGACGTGGTCCGTGGGAAAGCATGCCGCGTTAAATTCCCGACCGGCGTTCACCTGCCAGCGAAAGGGCAGGGAACGAATATCCATCGCGTACTCGCCGCGCGTCACCAGCCGCGTCATAATCGAATCGACCAGCTCTTTATCGAACGGATTTTTTGAAATGCCGTTCTCTTTCCGGTCGTAATAAAGCGTCTGCTCCTGATAGAGCGCGTTATTCCCCGCGTCCAGCATGGCGGAAAGATAGCCGCTGTACATCCCCGCCGCGCCGAAAAGCCCTACCAGCGCCGTCAGGACGTCGCCGCCGTCCGCCGACGTCCGCCCCGGGAACACTGCCGCTGACACCGTCAGCAGTCCTGCCGTCAGCACGGCGGTCAATCGATGCCGGATGCCCCTGATCTTCATATCACAGCCCCCTTGCCAGCGCGGGGTATACGGCAAAACAGCGTTTTCCCACCGTATTTTCCGCTGTCTTTTGTCATAGCCCCTTACGCGCATATTTTTTGTCTATCATATAGCGAACGGGCGATCGCCGTGCTTTTCTTGCCGCGCGCCCTTCACCTCAGTTTCCTGCCCTTCATTATACGCCACGCACGTCGTCCGCGCATGAAAAAAACGTGAGGAACCGCCGTTATCAGCGACTTTCCTCACGCTCTAAGGGAACTCCTTGGCGCTTGCTCCTTCTGAACTACGTTTATCAGGGGTAGGGAAAAAATCTAAAAATCCGGCTTTTTAGTTATCCACAAAGTTATTCACAAAACACACATTCGTTGTGAATAACTTCACCCGTAAACCATCCTATTTTATCGCCTGCGCGCGGGACTCACCCTTGTCCATAGGGCGATTTCTCGCCTTTCTCCGCTCCCTGCGGGCTAAACGCCGCCAGCGCCGCCGTGAACTCCTGCACAAGCTCGACGATTCCCTGATACTCGCCTTTTTCGTCGTAAATAGCGAGGTAGCGGACGCCCACCGGCTTGCCTTTGATATAGCGGTATACGTCCATATGGTCGCGCCGCTTGGCCTTGA
>CAJPUA010000151.1 GCA_905373705.1 uncultured Schwartzia sp.
GGAAATGCTGGCTTCGGTAACGCGGGCTTGGGATGCGAAACTCCCGTCGCCCGCCGATATGCAGACGATGGCGAACTATTTTGCCAATAAAAACGGGATCGGCGATTTCTTTGTTGGCCTTCCTGGCCAGCCTTTTATCGACGGCGCGGAGAAGCGGGCAATTCCGGATTTTGATCCGACGGGACGCGCCTGGTACAAAGAGGCCGCTGCCAGCAACGAGGTTATGATCTCCAAAATCTATCTCACGGCCACCGATAAAAAGCCGGTTGTCAGTCTGAGTTCAGCATTCCGGCAGAACGGAAAGATCGCCGGGGTGGCGGGATTCGATCTTTCGCTTGATGCCGTGCGGGACGAGGTGTCAAAGATCAAAGTAGGAAATACCGGCGGCGCGTTCCTGCTTAATGCGGAAGGGAATTTCGTCTACCATAAGTCGCGGACGCTGGAGGAAAGCATTCTGAAGCAAAGCGAAGGCGCGGAAAGCATAAAACATTTCTTCGAAGGAAAGCCGGTTTTTGCCGAGTGGAAGGAAAATGGGACAGAGACGCTGTTTGTTTCGGCGCCGGTCGGCAGCACAGGCTGGGTGCTGGTACTGGAAGTACCGAAGGTAGAAATTTTGGCTCCCTTGGCGAAAATGGGAGCGATCGTCGTCACGGTTATCGTTATTTCGCTTTTGGTATTGGTGGGGATTATTCTCTACATTACGCGGTCGATCGCGACGCCCATCGCAAATCTTAATACGATGGCGGCGGAAGTGGCGAAAGGGAATCTTTCAATTACGCTGCAGTCGACCGAGCGGCAGGATGAAATCGGCAGCCTTCATAATAGCTTCTGCACGATGGCTGAGGGGCTGAAAGACCTGATTCGAAAAACAGTAGAAATCGCACAACAGCTGGCGGCGGCATCAGAGGAATTGACGGCTTCGGCGGATCAATCGGCGCAAGGCGCGCAACATACGGCGCAAGCGATTACAAAAATTACCGGTGATGCGGTTGAACAGGATTCGGTCGTTGGTGAATCGCTGCAGACCGTTGACAATATTAAGAACGCGATGAATGATATTACCAGCAGCATCGCCGAAGTTTCGACAGCGGCACAGCATGTGGAAACGGCGACGGTAGAAGGGCAGGAAGGGCTTAACGCTGCGGTGCACGGTATGGAAGTCCTCGACGAAAGCGCGAAAGGCGTGTCGGACGCGGTGACAGCACTCTATGAGGGCTCGAAGCGTATCTCGGAAATCGTCGAGATGATCAGCAGCATTGCCGGACAAACGAATCTCCTGGCGCTTAATGCGGCCATCGAAGCGGCACGCGCCGGGGAACAGGGACGGGGCTTCGCCGTAGTGGCTGAAGAGGTGCGCAAGCTGGCCGAGCAGTCGGCATCCTCGTCGCAGGAGATTACGTCGCTCATTACGGACAACGCCAATCAGATTGAGAATACGTTTAAGGTCATGCAGAGTCAGAAAGAGTGTGTCACTGAAGGTGTCGCCCAGGTTAATCAAGCGAGCGAAAAATTTGACCGTATTGCGACAGTTGTCAAGGAACTGGCGGCGAAGCTTGACAATATTCATCAAAGCACCGAGGGGATTAAGACCGGCAGCGAGCGCATGGTGAGATCGGTTGAGGCGATTAAAAAAGGCTCGACGTCGGTACACAGCGAAGCCGAGGATGTCGCGGCGGTGTCGGAGGAGCAGGCAGCGTCGATGGAAGAGATCGCTGGCGCAAATGGCACAGGATCTCCAGAAAGGTGTGGGACGGTTCCGCGTCTGAACGATAAAAAATAAAAAAGCGGCGAATACCCGCCGCTTTTTTATTTTAAATGATTTTAAAAATGAGAAATAAGTCGGATATATAATGCCGCTTTATGATTAGAAAGAGAGACTGGATTGTGGTAAAATGAGTTATGTAATGATATATTGGAATAATAGCATGGAACAATGAAATAAGATTATTCACAAGCGAGAGCTTGTAATTAAGACGGGGGGATCGAGATGAGTTTAAGAACGAAAATGCTGGTTTGGATTGGAACACCGCTGGTCGTAATTTTTTTAGCGATGTCCATTTTCGTTTATTGGGATGCGAGCAATCGTATCACAGAGGGGACGAGGCGCGAAATGGAAGCGCTGGCCCAGTTCCACGCCGAAGAAATCAATCGTATCGTGGACAGCAAAACGGGGCTGTTAGACGGGTTAGTACAGGCGTGGACGACAGGATTTCCGGATAATGCGAGGTTCATACAAATTGCGGAAGAGTTTGCGAAGCGGAAGGACATCGCTTACCTTTATGCGGGATTTCCCGATCGTGATTTTGTGACGAACGGCGACGGCGTCATTCCGCGGTCAGAGTTTGACGCGACGACCCGTGGCTGGTACAAAAGTGCCGCGGCGAAAGACGGTATCCAGATATCCCAGGTTTATGATGACGCAATCAGCAATAAGAAGGTGGTTACGCTGAGCCGGGCGCTCAAGGCGAATGGACGGCTCACCGGTGTTGCCGCTATTGACGTGATGTTTTCCGTTATTGAGGACAAGGTTTTATCGATTCGGGTAGGTGATCACGGGGAGGCGTTTCTGCTCGATGATCAGGGGCGTTTTATCGCGCACGCGCATTTGAAGATGGATGACAACATTCAGGCGCAGGGAGAGGAGAACGCCCGGCGATTCCTCTCTAAAGAACCGATTTTTTTTGAAAGTCGATATATGGATACGGACTATTGCTATGCGGTTCATCCGGTCGGCGATACGGGTTGGAATCTTGTTCTCTTTGTGCCGAAAGATGAAGTGTTGGCAGATGTCGCGCATCTTAAATGGACGATGCTGATTGGATCGATTATTTCCCTTTTGCTGCTCGGTGCGATCCTGTTTATGACGGCGCAGTCGATCGCGGGGCCGATTGAGAAGGTCAGTGAAGTTGCGGCGGAAGTCGCGAAGGGGAATCTTTCCATCGACCTGCGGGCGACGGAAAGACGGGACGAAATCGGCAGCCTGCACAATAGTTTCTGCACGATGGCGGAAGGGCTGAAGAAACTTATTGCGACGACGGTGGAAACTGCGCAGCAGCTGGCGGCGTCGTCCGAAGAGCTGACGGCGTCGGCGGATCAGTCCGCGCAGGGGGCCCAGCACACGGCGCAGGCGATCACAAAAATTACCGGCGATACGGTTGAACAGGACGCAGTCGTCGATGAATCCTTGCAGACCGTGGATGGCATAACGAATGCCATGAACGATATTACCGGCAGTATCGCCGAAGTATCGGCGGCGGCGCAGCGGGTGGAGAAAGCGACGGTGGAAGGACAGGAAGGGCTTAACACCGCGGTGCGAGGTATGGAAGTCCTGGACGAAAGCGCCAAGGGTGTATCAGAGGCGGTAACGGCGCTTTATGAAAGCTCGAAACGTATCTCGGAAATCGTCGAGATGATCAGCAGTATTGCCGGACAGACGAATCTCCTTGCCCTCAACGCCGCCATCGAGGCGGCGCGTGCCGGGGAGCAGGGACGGGGCTTCGCCGTGGTAGCGGAAGAAGTAAGAAAACTCGCTGAGCAGTCGGCGGCCTCGTCGCAGGAGATCACCTCGCTCATTACCAATAATGCGAATCAGATCGAAAATACGTTCAAGGTCATGCAGAGCCAGAAGGAATCCGTAACCGAAGGCGTTACGCAGGTTAATCAGGCGAGCGAGCAGTTTGATCGTATCGCGCAGGTGGTAAAGGAGCTGGCGGAAAGAATCGACAGTATCCATAAGAGCACGGAAGGGATAAAAGCGGGAAGCGACCGGATGGTAAGCTCGGTAGAGGCAATCAAAAAGGTATCGGCATCGGTGCACAGCGAAGCGGAGAACGTGGCCGCCGTGTCGGAGGAGCAGGCGGCGTCGATGGAAGAGATCGCCGCGGCGAGCCAGACACTGGCTCAGATGGCGCAGGATCTCCAGAAGGGCGTGGGACGTTTCCGCGTTTAAGGGGCGGGACTGAAAGATTGGCTGCATAGATAAGCGCTATAAAAAGCGGCGGATATCCGCCGCTTTTTGCGCTGAGGCGAAAAACTGTGGTATAATC
>CAJPUA010000152.1 GCA_905373705.1 uncultured Schwartzia sp.
TCGCGCACGAAGGTCACGCGGGCGGTCACCGTCTCCCCTACGCGGGGACGATCGATCATTTCCTTCTTGTCGATGAACACGATATAGCGCTCTTTAGAGAACAGGAACGCTCCCTGGTCGGTGTAATTATAAATTTCACCGGTAACGAAGCTCCCCACCGGGACGTCGACCGCCGGTCTGGCAGCGCGCCGCATTTCGTCCTCGACTTCCATCGTCGCCGCGAGGCGGCCGGATTTATCAGTGTAGAGCTTCGCCCAAATGATTTCCCCAATCTGTGGGCGACCACGCATTCCCGCATAGGGAAGGAAAATACCGCGCTCCGTGCCGACATCGAGAAAAGCGCCGTCCCGGCTGACATTAATAACTTTCAAGCGGGCGATCTGCCCTTCTTTCATCTTCGGTAAACGCATACTGGCTGTCAGGCGTTGTCTGGGGTCGCGGTAGAGAAAAACCCGCACCTCATCGCCCACCGCCAACGGCGCCGTCTGCTGCTGCCGATGGAGCAGGATATCGTCGTGCGAATCACCTGTCCCAGCGTCGAGGAACGCTCCCATCTCCGCCAGCCGCGCAACCTTGAGCGTCGCCAACGATCCCGGCTGATACTTAATTTCCCCGGCGCGAGCCGGGCTTTTCTCCTCGCGCCGCGCTTTTCCAGCGGATTGCGGCGATGCGCTCTCCCGCGGCAGGGGCTTTTCCTCCCTGCAGCCCCGACTGCTCTCCCTGCGGGAAGTTCCTCCCTCGCCCTGGCGCCTGCGGCGCGGCTCTCGTTCTTTGTTCACGCTTTTCGCTCCACTCTCTCAGTCGGCCTCATAGGGCGTCAGCACCGCTTCGCCCCAGAGCTGTTCCAGCGCATAATACTCGCGGCTGTCACGGGTAAACACCTGCGCTACGCAATCGCCGTAATCCAGAAGGATCCACTCGCCCTCGCGGTAGCCTTCCTTATGGCCCAGATCGACGCCGGCCTCCCGCAGCTTATCTTCAATTTCGTCGGCGATCGCCCGCGTCTGTGTCGCCGTATTAGCCGAGCAGACGACGAAATAATCCGTGGACAGCGTCACCTTCCGCATATCCATAAGAACAATATCATGCGCTTTTTTATTGCTCGCCGCCGCCGCAATCGCCGTTGCTAATTTTTCCGAAGTATCGAACACTCCACATTCTCCTTTCACGGCGTCTGGCCGTTCTTTTTTCCTGTATCCGGTACGGACGCCGGGAAAAGCTCCGTCACTTTCGCCCGAATCCGTTCCTTATCGGGAATAAAAACCGTATCGTCCCCCGCCATCGGCTGTCCGGGCAGCATGACCGCTTCCGGGGCCTCTGGGGAGAGCGTTCGCACAATATCCGCCAGCTGACTCGAATCCCAAACTTCGACGCTCGTCGTCACCCGTGCCTGCAGCACCTTCGCCAACTGCGGCAGCTTTGGCACCACATCGAGCTGAAGAAGCCGGGCGTACATTGCCTTGATGAAGCGCTGCTGGCGCTGAACCCGACCGATATCGCCCAGATCACCGTCCCGGTAGCGTAAATATTTCTGAACGGTATCGCCGTCCATGTGCTGATAACCCTGCGCCAAATGAATCGACAGCGCCGCCTCGGGATCTTCGTAATTCATCGCCATTTCCACATAAACATCAATTCCACCCAGCGCGTCGACGATCTCCGCCAAAATTCTCGGATCGATAACCGCGTAATAATGAATCGTCACCCCGAGAAGAGATCGGACCGCCTGCATCGCCGCCTTTGGCCCGCCTGTCTGATAGATCTGGCTGATCTTTTCCTTTCCTCCCGCCGCGTTTTCAAGGAGCGTTCCGCGGGGAATCGATAATACCCGCACACGTCCCGCGCCCTTATCTAAGCTGACAAGTAAAACGCTGTCCGCCTGGGGAGGATTGCCGTCGCTGCCCTCGTCGACGCCGAGCAGGAGGACGTTCATGTAGCTTTCAAACTGCTCGTCCTGTTCCGTGCGGCGGCTGGCCTTTTGCTCCATATACGCCTGATACATGCGGTAATACTTGCTATACACCTCGCCGCCCCAAAGGAAAACCCGGTAGCCGCCCCAGCCGATCCCGCCGAGTAAGAGGAGAAACAGGAGCAAACGAAAGAACCGCAGGCGACGATAGCGCCGACGGATACGGCGCTTCGCCCGGATATTTTCTTTCGTCTGACCGCTTATCTCCATCCTTCCCATCTTCTTCCCCTGTTCTTCAAACTTGCGTCCCTGCCAGCAGTATCTCATTGCGCGCCGTTACTGTATCCGGATGAATCAGCTGCCCCTTCTGCAAAACGAAGGTGATCGACTCGCTGAACGCCGCTAAGAGAATCTTGTCGAGCGGCGCTTCCTCCGCCAGCTTCCGCAGCTTAGAAACGCCCGGATAATCCCGTCCCGGCTCGATCATATCAGCGAAATAGATAATCTTGTCGAGCGGCGTCATTCCCGCTCCGCCCACGGTGTGCCGGGCAACGGCCTGAGCGATCGCCGCATCCTCGATTCCGTAAAGCTCTTTGAGCCGATATGCCCCCAGCGGCGCATGCAGAAGAAGCGGCATGGCTATATCAAGCGGTGTCACGGGAATAGCGCGGCGACGCGCTTCCTCGATCATGGACGCCACGGGAAATTCCCGTGCATTATCATGTAAAAGACCCGCCAGCCGGGCCTTCGCTTCGTCTACACCAAAGCGCCGTGCCAATTTTCCCGCCGTTTCCGCCACGCCTAACGAATGGACGTAGCGCTCCGTTTTCAGGCGGCTCTCCAGGAGCGCCCGGCACGCCTCATACTCCACCTTGATACAGTCCTTCCTTATAAATATATTGCTCCACCATATCCGGCACGATGTAGCGGATCGACTCGCCGCTTCGGACGCGGCGGCGGATATCGGTCGAAGAGATTTCCAGCTCCGGCGTCGTCACCGGATGGATGCGCGCCTCTCCCAAAGCCCCCAGCTCGCGGCGAAGCCGGGCGCGATCCGGCTCCGCGTCCGGTCGGGATGCCGCGATGAAATGGCACAGCGTCAACAGTTCCTCCACACGATCCCAGGTTGCGATCTCAGCGATGACATCGGTACCGATGATAAAATAAAATTCCGTACCCGGCGAACGGCGGCGCAATTCATAAATCGTGTCGATGGTGTACGATGGGCCGGGACGCTTCATTTCCACGTCGGACACGAGGAAATGCGGGTTAGAACACGTCGCCAGCACCGTCATGAGATAGCGGTGATGCGCGGGCGTTATCCTCTGCGCGTCCTTATGCGGCGGGGACGCGGCGGGAATAAAGAGGATTTCATCCAGCCGGTACTCTCCCCGCACCGCTTCCGCCATCATCAGATGACCGATATGAATGGGGTCAAACGTTCCGCCCAATATTCCGACGCGCCTCAGCGCCCCGGATGAAGAGCGCGGCAATTGCTCCTGCGCTTCCACGGCTATCCCCTCCTCTCGTCACTCCTACCGGAAAAAGATCGCCAGAACTATCGCGACCGCTGCCATAGTCAGCGTCACGGCTAACGCGGCGCGCGCGTAGTCCAGAATATCATGACGGCCTTTGGGTGATCGCCAGTACTGCTGCAGCGTCCGCCAATAGCCCGCCAGCGAAATCATACGCGGATCTGCCCCGCTCCGTAAACGAGATATTTGGTGCTGGTAAGCTCCCTCAGTCCCATCGGCCCCCGGGCGTGAAGCTTCTGCGTGCTGATCCCGATCTCCGCTCCGAAGCCAAATTCAAAACCGTCGGTAAAGCGGGTGGAAGCATTGACATAGACCGCCGCCGCGTCCACTTCCTGCTGAAAACGACGCGCCCGGACGAGATCCCGCGTCACAATTGTTTCCGAGTGTCCGGTATTGCAGCGGTTAATATGGTCGATCGCCGCGTCCATATCGGGGACAACCCGGACGGCGAGAATGAGATCGTTATATTCCGTCGTCCAGTCCTCCTCGGTGGCCGCTTTCATTTCCGGCACAATCGTCCGGGCGCGCGGGCAACCGCGGAGCTCCACACTGCGCTCCAAAAGAGCTGCCGACAGACG
>CAJPUA010000153.1 GCA_905373705.1 uncultured Schwartzia sp.
TAAGCTTAACACTGTTTTTGCAAACAGTCCCTGCAAGGTGCTGTTTTTTTGCCCGTGGGTTGGGGATAGATACTATAAAACAAGAGAAACACTCAACAAATGGCTGCTTGTCCCTTTTGCGGTGAATTCTGTAGAGAATATGAGCAAACGCCTCCTTTAGAGGGTCATCGTACGGTAAAATAGAAGGTAGGAGAGGCGCTCAGGACATCGAGCGAAGCTGCTTGGGGTATCCCCCCGAAAGGGGGTGATGTCGTGGAGAGAATAACAAAGCTCGTAAGAGCGCTAGCGGCACTCTTACGAGCCTTCGCCGAACTGATTCGGCTTTTCAAAGCGTAATCCCTCACGTTAGGGCGTAAGTCCGAGGTGGGGAAATCGGCCTCACTTCGGCAGCCCAAGAAACAACCCCGTTCAACCTCTCCTGGGCGGGATTTCACTCAGTATTATACCATCAACCAGCTCGTATTTTCTCATTGAGTACTGTCAAGTTGTGCTCCGCGGCCTTTTTGAACTTCTCACCAACGGGCGTCCAATTCGAGAAGTTTGTTGTTTCAGGAATCTCGGAAAAGTCGATGTCCTCATCCCGAACCGTGCGCAAGGCCGCGATGGCTTTCGCCCGGCTGCGAGGATAGTCACTTGGATAATTGTCGCTCATAGGCTTCCCTCTCCTTTCTTTCCGCAACTCGGGCAGAGATGATACGAATCAGCTCAATGCCATTCCAATCTTCACGTTCGACGTACACGACAAACAGTGCCTTTGAGAAATCAGCGATGAATCCTGTTATTCTGCGGCGCGGTTCCTGTCCATCATGAAGCTCATCGGGGAGGTCCATAGCGTTCTCATCAAAAAACACTTCAGCGGCAAGCTCAAACATCACTTTATGCTTACGCCAATTCGCTACGGCCTTCTCATCATCCCATGTGAAAAACAAGCCGCCTAAAGCATACTTGATCTCATCTGCCACGTGCCATCCACTCCGAATCAACCCGGCCTTCTCCGGGAGGGTCTTTTTCAGACATTATAGCGCTTGAGAGTGCCTCACATCAGTTCTTTGGCGGCATTGTCCTCAATGGCGTCCTCGCGGCGGAAGTAGCCTCGCAGGGTCTGAACGGACCTGTGTCCCGTTTGGTTCATGATGGACCGTTCCGTCTTCCCCTGCCGGATCGCCGTCGTGACGAAACCGATGCGCAGGGAGTGGGCGGAGAGATCGAGGGACAGTCCGGCCGCAGATGCCGCCTGCAGGACGACGAGCCTCATGCTTTGGGCGCTCAGGCGTTCATGGGTCACCAGGCCACTCTTGAGTATCCGCCGGAACAACGGGCCTTCTTGAAGCTCCACGAGGGATAGCCACCTCTTCAGGAGCGACGTCGGGGAGGTGGTCTCGTCCCGTCCGGGGAAGATCGCTTTTTGCATCCCCTGTGCCTCTTGGTCCGTCTTTGACCGCCGGACGTTGATGACCAGGACCTCCTCGCTGCCGCGGACGGTCCATTTCAGGTCCGCGATGTCCAGGGCGGAGAGCTCGGATCGGCGAAAGGCCCCGGCGAAGCCCAGTGCCAGGATGGCGGCGTCCCGGATGCCTTTTGTGGTGTCGCCACGGGTCGCATCAAGGAGCATCCGCACGACCTCGACGGTGGCCGCGTCTTTCCTGCTGGCGGGGGCGGCGCCATGCTCTCGGCGATACCCTTTCAGGGTCTTCTTTACGAGGAGAGTTTCGGTTGGAGACGATATCCCTTCTGCTCGATGCGCGGCGGCGATGGCGGCGAGGATCTGCTCGACCGTCGCGGGAGCGGCCCCGCTGTCGGCGAGGCTGGCCACGTAGGCGGCGAGGACCTCCGGCGACGTCGGGAAGGCGGTCGAGACGCCTTCAGCCTGGCACCAGGCGAAGAAGCGTTTCAGGCGTGAAGTGTAGGCCCGGCGGGTCTCGGGAGCCACGGAAGCGCGCAGGAGTTGCCGTACCTTCTCTTTATAGGGCAGTCCTGCTTCTGCCATTTCCCTATCTTTATGGATATCCAGCGTTCCGAATTCATCCATCTCGATCAGCTCTCTGCCTCGAGTCTGTTTAACTCTGTTTCCAAAGTCTTTAGCCTGGAGATGATTGAGCTCATTTCCGGAACATCGTCATAGAACATCTGCCTCATTTTAGAATAATCCTCCTCCAACGCTTCCAGATAGCGATTCTGCGGAATGAGTTTTATCGTCCCAGGGACAGCTTTATCGTATTTTGCCCAGGGGCGTCGATAGAACTTCTTTTTGAACTCGACAACGGCCTTCAACAACTCTGGATTCTGAAGAGCCGTGTCTTTCACGGGGCTTTCCGCCATACGATACAGATCATAATAGTGCCTTGAGTACCTTGCAGGGAAATCATCTTTGTTTCTGTTTGCCTCACAATGGAGGATCGTAACCTTCTCCCAGAACGTTCTTTCTGCAACAGCGGTACGCACCCTTGTCGATGGTGTTTGGAATACATAGGGATACTCTTCTGCTGCAAAGGGAGTGATGGCCATCTCTTCGGAAGGCGACCATGCCGCCAGGGCGCCTATTTCCAACCGGATCACTTGCAGGATAGCGTCACTTCTGAAGGATTGAGGATACTTAAAGTTTACCGTTGGATCGTCCGGCGCCTCCTCGAGAGCAACATCAAATTGGGAATCAATTTCTCTGGAGAGGTCTGCTTTCAATGTCGGAATCAAGTTTCTGGACAGAAACTGTATCGTCCGCTGTGTGGCTTGTTTGGAGAATTTATCCTGCTGAGTGTTGGAGCGTGTCTCCCAAGGTTCAGAAGCTGTGTATCCCAGGAGCCTCCAGTCGAGGATAAGGTCGATATCCTCAGAGAACCTCTGAATGAGGTGATAGGCCTTGGAGAGCGACGTTCCACCCTTAAAGACAAGATGATCCTTCCATTGAGAGCGCCGGAACAGGTAATCCAGCATATAGCAGACCCAGAAGTCTTTCTCCACGATCGCCGGAGGCATTCCAATCCTGTTTGCTGTATTGAGAAACAGTTCTTCCCGCTCCTCATTTGTTAGACCAGCTATCTTGATCATGAGTCCCCGCCTTCGTTGCTAATGTGGTCAGCACATATTTGTTTTATCAAATCGTATATCCATGACGTGATCCCCTGGGCCTCCCCAAGAGCGATTTTTTTGTTTTCTTCTGAGAGGTTCCTTTGAAGGGTCTTAATCTCTGTTTCTCTTATATGTTTTCTTCCAAGAGCTCTCAGGGCCTGGATAAGAAGGATTGTGATTGGAGAGTATCCAGTTATCTCCTTATTTGAGGTATGGCGAAAGGATATCTTCACGCCGCCGCAGGAGTATTCTTTATAAGGACCATCGCTCGCATATATCCAGACGACCGGAACCTGTGTGGAGAGGCGAAGCAGGTTCAGCGCAGCCTCACCGGTCGGCGCCACGGACCAGCGATTTTTGCGTGCGATCGCATAGGCAGTCTTCGTCGGGTCCGTGGCAACCAGCTCTCCTAAAAGTCTGCTGTATCGCGGCTTTTCGTAGATTCCCCGCATAACGCGCCGAATGTCCCCCCTTGCAGACAATCTGGATAGAGCCATGTTGACTGTCGGCAGCGAGGCGAGGTCAAGCAAATCCGAAACGATAAAGACCGTTCCATCCTCCATCGCGGCGATCCTCTGTGCTATAGGTTGCATATACTTCTGTCTTGGCATAAGCTCACCTCATTTCGTTATAAAAAGTATATATCTTTTATAACGAAATTCAAGAGTTATCGCCGTTAAAGTTGAAATAGCTATCGGTAAGTGATGCTTATCGATAACTATACTACCACAACCCTCCCATCACAGAATAGCGCGGTAAAGTGTTGTCTAATACTGACTAATCGCAACGGAAGACCGTGAAAACTCGCAGGTCCGCCTGGAGGTTCGGAATCCACTCAATCTGGGTCGGAGGGGTCGAAGAGTGTCACAATCCGAGCCAGAACCTCTTCCATAACTG
>CAJPUA010000154.1 GCA_905373705.1 uncultured Schwartzia sp.
GTTTTATGGTATCATGCTTTCGTATGGCATAACCGGGCGCGGCGCGTTCCGGAGAGCGAAAAGCAAAACAGGAGGTCATTCCGGACAATGAAACTTACGAAGGAAAATGGCGACAACCATGAGGTTGTCTTAACGATTGAGGTTCCCACGGAGGAATGGAGCAAGGCGATCGCGGCGGCGGTCAAACGTATCGCGAATCAGGTAAATATTCATGGCTTTCGCCGGGGGAAGGCGCCGCGCCGTATTGTGGAGCGCGAGGTCGGGCTGGCGGCCATTTTGGATGAAGCATATGAGAAGCTGGGACCGAAGGCCTTTAATGACGCCATGGATGAGGAAAAGCTCGAGCTGGCGACGTATCCGAAATTTGAGCGAGTCACGGTGGAAGAAGATAAACCGCTCGTTTTTAAGGCGATCGTGACGCCGAAGCCGGAGGTCAAGCTGGGCGAATATAAAGGCCTCAAGATTGAAAAAAAGACGGAAGAGGTCACGGATGAGCAAGTCGCACAGCACATCGACAAGATGCGCGAACGGCAGGCGAAGCTGGTTGACGCGCCGGAAGGCGCCGCTGTGAAAAAAGGCGATCTGGTGACGCTTGACTTCAAGGGCTTCACAGATGGCGAAGCGTTCGAGGGCGGCGAGGGGAAGGACTATCCCCTGCAGATCGGTTCGGGAAGCTTTATCCCCGGCTTTGAAGATCAGCTGGTGGGCGCGAAGGCGGGGGAAGAACGCGAGGTTAAGGTCAAGTTCCCCGAGGATTATCACGAGAAGAAACTGGCGGGTAAGGACGCGGTCTTTAAATGCGTCATTCACGCGATTCGCCATAAAGAGATGCCGGCGCTGGACGATGCTTTCGTGGAAAAAGCCAGCGTTTTCCATACGGTGGACGAGCTGAAAAAGGACGTTCGGGAAAAGATGGAAAAGGCTGCGGCGACGAAGGCGGAAAATGACCTCCGAGTCGCCGCGATCGATAAGGCGGCGGAAAATATTACCGTGGACATTCCGCCGGTCATGATCGAGGACCGCATTACCCAGATGATTCAGGAGCTGGCAATGCGCTTGGAGCAGCAGGGGATGAAGTTTGAGCAGTATTTGCAGTATTCCGGCTCGGATATGACGAAGCTGCGCAATGAGTATCGGGAAACGGCGGCGAAGAACGTGCGCACCGATCTCATGCTGGAAGCGGTGGCAAAAGCGGAGAATATTAAGGTAGAGCCGGCAGATCTCGACAGTGAAGTGGCGATGATGGCGCAGATGTATGGCGCGAAACCGGCGCAGGTGCGAAAGATTGTAGTTGAACAGGGGCGGGTCGGCGACCTGGCGGTCACCGTTATGCGCCGCAAGACGGCGAAATTTATCGTCGATCATCTGGCGGCGCAGGAAGCGTAACACAGCCCCGGGGAGGTTTTTGAATGAGTGCATTAATTCCTATGGTTGTCGAGCGGTCGAACCGGGGCGAACGGGCGTATGATATATATTCCCGGCTTCTCAAGGATCGTATCGTATTTATCGGCGGCCCGATTGACGATAATGTGGCGAATGTGGTTGTCGCTCAGCTTTTATTTCTGGAGTCGGAGGATCCTGACAAGGATATTCATCTTTACATCAACAGCCCGGGCGGCGTAGTTACGGCGGGACTGGCGATTTATGATACGATGCAGTATATCCGCCCCGACGTTTCGACGATCTGCATTGGGCAGGCGGCGAGCATGGGCTCGCTCCTTCTTGCGGCGGGGACGAAAGGCAAGCGCTACGCCCTGCCCTTGGCGCGGATCATGATTCATCAGCCCCACGGCGGCGCGCAGGGGCAGTCGACGGATATCCAGATTCAGGCGAAGGAAATCCTGCGCCTGCGGGAGATCGGCAACGATATTTTGGTCAAGCATACCGGGCAGGATAGAGAGCGCGTTGTCGCCGATACGGAGCGCGATAATTTCATGAACGCGGAGGAAGCGAAAGCGTACGGGCTGATCGACGAGGTCATCACGGCGCGTCCGACACCGAAGAAGAGCGAGACCTGAGAGGCGGTGGCAGAATGAAGTTCGGAGAAGAAAAAGGACAGCTGAAATGCTCTTTCTGCGGCAAAACGCAGGAACAGGTACGCAAGCTGGTCGCCGGGCAGGGAGTTTATATCTGCGACGAGTGCATCGACCTTTGCAACGAGGTTGTCGCCGGGGAATTCGGCAGCGACGCCGAGAGCGAGCTGAAAAATATTCCCAAGCCCAAGGAGATCTGCGAGATACTCGACCAGTACGTCATCGGGCAGGAGGCTGCGAAAAAGGCGCTGTCCGTCGCGGTTTACAATCATTATAAACGGATCAATATCCCCGTTTCCGCCGCCAAGGACGACGTGGAGCTTTCCAAATCGAATATCCTCATGCTGGGGCCGACGGGCAGCGGCAAGACCCTCTTAGCGCAGACGCTGGCTCGAATCCTGAACGTACCCTTTGCGATGGCTGACGCGACGTCGCTGACGGAAGCGGGGTATGTCGGCGAAGATGTCGAGAATATTTTATTGAAACTCATTCAGGCGGCGGACTACGATGTGGAGCGGGCGGAAAAGGGTATCGTTTACATCGACGAGATTGATAAGATCGCCAGGAAGACGGAGAACCCGTCCATTACCCGCGACGTGTCGGGCGAGGGCGTCCAGCAGGCGCTTTTAAAAATCCTGGAAGGCACGACGGCTTCGGTGCCGCCGCAAGGCGGGCGTAAGCACCCGCATCAGGAGCTTATTCAAATTAACACGACAAATATTTTGTTCATCTGCGGCGGCGCCTTCGACGGAATCGAGAAAATTATTGAAGAGCGGCTGGGACGGAAAAATATGGGCTTCGGAGCGACCATCAAGTCGCGGGAAGAGCGTAATATTGGCGATACGCTGCGTCATGTCCTGCCGGAAGACCTCTTGAAAGACGGATTGATTCCTGAGTTCATCGGGCGTCTGCCGGTTGTAGTGACCTTGGCGGCACTGGAGGAAGACGCCCTGGTGCGCATCCTGACAGAGCCGAAGAACGCCCTTGTGAAGCAGTACCAGAAGCTGTTGGCGCTCGACGGCGTTAAGCTCGTTTTTGACGACGAGGCGCTGCGCCTTATCGCTAAGGAGGTCCTGAAGCGTAAAACAGGAGCGCGCGGGCTTCGCGCGGCGATCGAGGATATCATGCGCAATGTCATGTTCGAGGTACCGTCGATTGAGGGGGCGTCGCTTTGCCGGGTGACGCCGGAGGTTGTCAGCCATCATACCGAGCCGGAGCTTACCATCGACAAGAGTAAAGCGGTGAATCAACCCCTGAGCAAGCGGGCGGCGTCGGCTTAACGTCAGTGGCAGAGCCAATTCACTGCCGACGTGTAAAAACAAACATTCAAGGGGCTTGATTCGGCTTCCGGCAGCACGGGTTTGAGATATTCGGGCGGCGGGAGGCTGGGAATCGAGCCCTTGTCTGGTTTTTAAGAGCGCGGAAAATCCGCCGGGGGTATCCGTACCTGCGCAGTCACGGGTACGGGGAAGGAGAAAATCGGATGGAACAAGCAATCAAGATGCCGCTTTTGCCTCTGCGGGGCATGGTCGTCTTTCCTTATATGATCATTCATCTTGACGCGGGGCGGGAACGCTCCGTGGCGGCTTTGGAGCGGGCGATGACAGAGAACCGGCGGATTTTGCTCTGCGCGCAGCGCGATCCCGATGTGAACGAGCCGAAACGCGACGATCTTTATGATGTCGGCACAGTCGCCGAAGTGCGTCAGCTCCTGAAAATGCCGGGCGGCGCTTTTCGTGTGCTGGTTGAGGGCATCTGCCGGGCGGAGCTGCGGGATTTTGCGGCGTTGGAAAATTACGATCAAGTAACGGTCGTCCTGCATAAAGATGAAATCGACGGCTCCATGGAAATGGAAGCGCTGACGCGCAGCTCCTGAAAATGCCGGGCGGCGCTTTTCGTGTGCTGGTTGAGGG
>CAJPUA010000155.1 GCA_905373705.1 uncultured Schwartzia sp.
CAAACGCTTTAGCGGCGTTTTCTTTCAGCTCCGTTAAAATACCCGGCATGGCGTGAGCCGGCACTTCTTCTGTCCCGATCTCCAAAAGCAAATCCTTACTCATGCGCTCGCCCCCTCTTTCTCTCCCCGGTGCAGCATAGGATAGCCCAACTCCTCGCGCTGCTTTAGATAGCGCTGGGCGCAGAGCCGGGCGAGCTTTCGCACCCGGCCGATAAAGGCGGTGCGCTCGGAAACGCTGATCGCTCCGCGGGCGTCGAGGAGATTGAAGACGTGCGAGCATTTGAGGACGTAATCGTAAGCGGGATGGACATAACCCAGCTCAATGACACGCACCGCCTCTTTTTCGTACTTCTCAAAGAGATCAAAGAGCAGCGCTTCATCGGAAAACTCGAAGGAATACGCCGACTGCTCGACCTCGTTCTGGTGAAAAACGTCGCCGTAAGTATAATCCTTCGTCCACTGGATGTCATAGACGTTCTCCACGCCCTGAATGTACATGGCGAGACGCTCCAGCCCATAGGTGATCTCTACCGCCACCGGCTTTACGTCCTGGCTGCCGACCTGCTGAAAATACGTGAACTGCGTGATCTCCATGCCGTCGAGCCAGACCTCCCAGCCCAGCCCCCACGCCCCCAGCGTCGGCGACTCCCAATTATCTTCGACAAAGCGAATATCATGCTGCTTCGCCTCAATGCCAAGGCTCGCCAGGCTCGCCAGATACAGCTCCTGAATATTATCCGGCGACGGCTTCATGATGACCTGAAACTGGTGGTGCTGATAGAGCCGGTTCGGATTATCGCCGTAACGCCCATCCGCCGGACGCCGCGACGGTTCGACATACGCCACGTTCCAAGGCTCAGGCCCAAGCACGCGCAAAAAAGTCGCCGGGTTCATCGTCCCCGCTCCCTTCTCCACATCGTACGGCTCGCCCAGAATACAGCCCTTCTCCGACCAAAACTGCTGCAAAGCCAGAATAATTTCCTGAAACTTCATTCCCGCGTTCCTCCTTCGCTTGCGGACAGCAAAAAATCTCGCCGCCCGTAACATCACGTTACGGGGACGAGATTTTATCTTTATAAACTCCCGCGGTTCCACCCCGATTGGTCAAAGACCCTCTTCATCTCAAATTCTTTTCGCTCCAAAGCGCCTTTCGCCCGTTAACCGCCTCCCACCGCCGCGGCCTCGCTGAAGTCAGGCTACTCCCTCTTCTTCATCGCTCGTCGTTAGTCTAACAAATCCCTTAACTCTTGTCAATCGGGAATTTAACGCCGTAGCAACAAATCCCTGCCCCGCACATAATCCCCGGCAGCCAGGGAATACTCCTCTCTAACCGTTCGCAAAGCCAACCGCCCTTCAAGACAATGATAAAAAATGAACGATCGCCCGATAAGGCGCTCGTTCATTACCTTGCAGCAATATGTCGTCCGTACTTACCCTTCCAGCGGTTTCATCGTCGGGAAGAGGAGAACGTCGCGGATGGAGGGGCTGTCGGTGAGGAACATGACGAGACGGTCAATGCCGATGCCGACGCCGCCCGTTGGGGGAAGGCCATACTCAAGAGCGACGACATAATCCTCGTCCATGACGTGCGCTTCGGCGTCCCCCGCTTCACGCTGCTTCACCTGATCGACGAAACGCTGCCGCTGATCGATGGGATCGTTGAGCTCGGTAAAGCCATTCGCCAGCTCGCGGCCGTAAACGAAGAACTCGAAGCGGTCGGTAAGCATGGGGTTATCGGCGTTGCGTTTCGCCAACGGTGAAATCTCCGTCGGATGGTGCGTAATGAAGGTCGGATTCATGAGATCCCCTTCGACCTTTTCCTCAAAGGCTGCGTTAAGAATAGCGCCTATGCCGTGCCGATTTTCATAGGGAACGCCGATTTCGTCGGCCATGGCGCGCGCCTCGGCGACCGTCGCCGCGCTCAGGAAGTCCTTGCCGGTAGCCTCCTTCACGACATCGTTCATCGTGACGCGGCGAATATTTGCCAAATCGATTTCTTTACCGTCGTAAGTGATTTTCGTCGTCCCCAGAACATCTTTCGCCGCCGTAAGGATGATTTTTTCCGTAAGATCCATCATATCGCGGTAATCGGCGTAGGCCTGATAGAACTCGACGGAAGTAAATTCGGGGTTATGCCGGACGTCCATCCCTTCGTTTCGGAACACGCGCCCAATTTCATAAACACGCTCCAGCCCGCCCACGATGAGGCGCTTCAAAGCCAACTCCGTAGCGATGCGCAGATAGAGGTCGATATCAAGGGTATTATGGTGGGTGATAAAGGGCTTAGCCGCCGCGCCGCCCGCTAAGGTCGCTAAAACCGGGGTTTCCACTTCCAGATAGCCTGCCCCGTCAAGGGTACGGCGAATGGACTGAATAATTTTCGTACGCTTGCGGAAGGTATCGCACACTTCAGGATTCACGATGAGATCGAGGTAGCGCTGCCGATAGCGCAGATCGACGTCCTTGAGGCCATGGAATTTCTCCGGCAAAGAACGCAAGGATTTCGCCAGGAGATCAAAATCATTCACAATAACGGTGATCTCGCCGCGCTGCGTCTTAAAGGTCCGCCCGGCGATGCCGATGATGTCGCCGATATCGAGAAGGCGAAACTGCGCGTACTTTTCGTCGCCCAGCACGTCATATTTGAAATAGAGCTGTATCTTGCCCGAGGCGTCCATCAGCTCGGCGAAGCTCGCCTTTCCATGCCCGCGTTTTGCCGTCAGACGCCCCGCCAGCCGAACGACAGGGCCATCCATTTCGCCCTCCAGCTCGTCAAAGTGATCGCGGATATCCTGCGCGTGGTGCGTGACCTCGTAACGGTGGCCGAAAGGCGCGACGCCCATGTCCGAAAATGTCTGCAGCTTATCGCGGCGGATCTTCATCATTTCGTTGACGTCCTGCGCCGCCCCTGTTTCTTCGTTCCTGTTGCTCAACTTTCTTACCCCTTATTCTTGATTTTCACGATCTTAAACTTTAAGACGCCGGTGGGCGCGTGGACGTCGACGGTCGAGCCGACCTTCTTTCCCAGAATGGCCGCGCCTACCGGCGACTCATTGGAGATCTTTCCTTCGTCCGGGTCGGCTTCCGCCGATCCCACCAGCGTGTACTCCATATCTTCTTCCATTTCCAGGTCACGGACGACGACGCAACAGCCCATGCTTACGGTCGTGCGTGATTTCTTTTCGTCGGAGATGACCTCGACGTTACGCAGCTTGACTTCCAGCTCTTGGATTCGGCCCTCAATGAAGGCCTGCTCGTTTTTCGCGTCGTCGTATTCCGAGTTTTCGCTGAGATCTCCCAGTGCTATGGCTTCCTTCAGACGTTCCGCGACTTCTTTGCGTCGCACGACCTTGAGCCGTTCCAGCTCTTCCTCCAGCTTTTTCAGGCCATCTTTCGTCAGAATGAATTTTTTGTCCGTCATTGATTGTTCGCTCCTTGCCGTTGCCTGCAACGGATTCTTTTCCTGTCCGCGCGGCGCTGCCGTAGCGGACAAACCGAAACGAGTGTCAGGAAATCTCCCTGACACCCGATTACATGCCTTTCTATTATATGTATTTTCCTATTCCTTGTCAATGCGGGAAATACGCCCTTTCTCCCGGCGAATTATAAGAGCGCGGCGTCTTTTCCTCCCATTTGGAGAGTTCCGCCCGCAGCGCGGCGAAAGAAATCTCCCGCACCGCGTTGGGAAGACAGCCGGAAGGCGAGCACACCCCAACGACCGCGCCGTCTGAAAGCAGGAAATTTCGCCCCGCGACAGCCCCATCGCCCCTCCAGAGAGTCGCAGTATCAACGCTTTCTATACCTCCTGCCAGTCCGTCGCCGGTATATTTCAAATAACTTTCCTTCATCGTCCAATAGCGCAGAAAAAGTAAATGCCGCTCGCTCCGAGGAGCCTCGTCCAGCGCGCGGCGCTCCTCGGGGCGGAAAAAACGACGGGCAATCGCCG
>CAJPUA010000156.1 GCA_905373705.1 uncultured Schwartzia sp.
GATATTATGGGAAAACAGCTCATCGCCGCCCGGGTCAACGCCGAATGGGCGGAAGCGAAAAAAGCCGCCGATCTCTGGCACTAAGCACGGACAACAAGCAGAGATACTCCCGATGAATGAAGCCGCAATCCCCTCTCTTGAACATAAGGAGGCACTTTTCTATGAAAGCAATCAAAATCCGACCTGATATCTATCAGGTCGGCGTCGTCGATTGGGCCATGCGCAGCTTCCACGGTTACGCGACAAGCCGCGGCTCTTCTTACAACGCCTACCTCATTCTCGACGATAAGATCACGCTGATCGACGCCGTAAAACGCCCCTTCGCCAGCGAGCTGCTTTCTCGCATTGCGTCCGTCATCGACCCGGCGCGCATCGATTACATCGTCTCCAATCACGCCGAGCCGGATCATTCGGGCAGCATTCCCTTTTTGACACGTCATTGCCCGAACGCCAAAATTTTCACCAGCGACCCGCAGGGACTGAAAGCCCTTTCCGCCCGCTACGGCGATCTTGCTTATCAGGCGGTCAAAAACGGCGACACGCTGTCTTTAGGAAAGCGCACCCTGCGCTTTATCGCCACGCCCATGCTTCACTGGCCGGACAGCATGGTCACCTATTGCCCGGAAGAGAAAATCCTTTTTTCTAACGACGCCTTTGGCCAGCATTTAGCTTCCAACCGCCTCTTTGACGACGAAAACGACCTTGCCGTCGTCATGGCGGAAGCGAAAAAATATTACGCCAATATACTTATGCTCTATGGCAAGCAAGCGCAGGCCGCTCTCAAAGCGGTTTCGGCCCTCGAGCTCGAGTTGATTGCCGTCGGCCACGGCGTCCTCTGGCGCTCGCACATCCCGGACATTCTCGCTGCTTACAAAAAATGGAGCGAAAGCGAGCTTGAAGATCGCGCCGTCGTAGTCTTTGACAGCATGTGGGGCTCGACGGAGCTCCTTGCCCGCGCCATTACCGACGCTTTTACCGCCCGCAATATTCCTGTCGCTTATTTTGACCTGCGCGTTGATGAAATTTCCGACGTCATCACCGAAGTTCTGACGAGCAAATACCTCGCCGTCGGTTCCCCGACGCTGAACAATCAGATGATGCCGTCGGTAGCCGCTTTTCTCTGCTATCTGAAAGGCTTCGTTCCCAAAGGACGGAAGGCTTTCGCTTTCGGCTCCTACGGCTGGGGCGGGCAAAGCATCGCGCAGGTGGAGGACGCTCTCTTTGCCGCAGGCTGCGACATCTGCCTGGAAAAGGTGCGCGTCGCTAATGTCCCCGCAAAAGAACAGCTCGACGCGCTTTATGAACAAGTTCTTGCCCTGTAAGGGGGAAAGGTATAATCTCTCTAAGACTCAAAAGAGTCTCTGTACTTTTGGAAAGAAGGTATTTCTTTGCGACTCCTTCGTATTTTTCTTTTAACCCTGCTTTTGGCGGCGTTTTCGTCTGTTGTTGCTTTTGCCGAGCGCCCCGAGGTCAGTGCCGACCATCAATCCTTCGATGTTGCCACCATGCGCTATTTGCTCGACGGCAACGTCACCGTCCGCTTCAAGGATCGCATCATCACCGCCGACCATGCGCAGGTGAGCCTTGCGACGCTCGAAGTCTGGGCGCAGGATCACATCCGCCTCGTCGAAGGCGACATTCTCTTTACCGGGCAAACGCTCTACGTCGAAGGCGGAAAGAGTACCGCTCATATCACCGGCGGCGCCAATTTTGAGCGCAGCGCCCTTGCCATTCGCTCCGATGAAGCGCAGTTCAACTGGGATACGAAAATCGCCGATTTCACCGGCAAGGTTCAGCTTAAACAAGAGGATACAACGCGCAAGCTCCAGCACGTCCGCTACAACGTCGTCACCGGCGAAATTTTGCTGACGGAATAACAACCTGCCGAAAAAATAACCGCCCCTTTCGGTCTGTCGACTGTGGGGCGGTTATTTTTTGCTTGCGATAAATCCGACGGCAAAATCCCCTGCCGCTTAGAGAATGAGCTTGCTAAAATCAGCGACCCGGCGGATCAGACGGTCAACCAGAAGGAGAAGCGCAAGGCGATTATTCCTTATCTTCACATCTTTATCCATGACCATTACCGCGTCGAAAAGCGCGTTGATGGGCGCGGCGAGATCTGAAAGAGCGTCGATGGCCCCCATGTAATCCTGCCCCTCGATCAGGCTTTCGACGGCACTCGCCGTTGAAGTAAAGGCCTGATAAAGCGCCTTTTCCTCCGGCACGACGAAAAGCGCCGGATCGATCACGTCGTTTTCCGCTTTTACCGCAAGATTTCCGGCGCGGACGAAGGCCTGAATAACCGGCATCATAGCGCCGCCTTTGACGGCTTCCGCCACCGCCTGTGCCCGTTGAAAGCAGGCGTATACGTCGTCGCTGTCCGCGAGCACGGCCTCCGCCACGTCGTAGCGAATACCGACGTCGTCGAAGACGTTCTTCAGCCGCAGTCGCAAAAAGGCGGCGACATCGCAACGCATCTTATCGCGCGCCGCTTCCCCGGCTATCCCCAGCTCGTCCATCGCTGCGTCGGTGAGCGCTGCGACGGAGAGGCTATATTTCGCCTCGATGAGCATATTCACCATCCCCAGGGCCTGACGGCGCAGAGCGAATGGATCCTGCGAGCCGGTGGGAATAAGGCCGCGGCTAAAGGTCGCCACAAGATTATCCATCTTATCGGCGAGACTGACAATACGCCCTGACACCGTCTGCGGCTCTGCGTCTCCCGCGAAACGCGGCCGATAATGCTCGTCGATCGCTTGCGCGACTTCTTCTTCTTCGCCGTCAAGGCGGGCGTATTCACGTCCCATGACGCCCTGCAACTCGGTAAACTCCGTTACCATGCCGGTGACGAGATCCGCCTTCGAAAGGAGCGCCGCCCGCCGCGCCCTCTTTCTCACGTCGGGATCGACGTCCAGCGCGTCGGCGATAAATGCCGCCAACCGCTCCAGCCGCTCCGTTTTTTCGTAGACGGTTCCCAGCCCTTCCTGGAAGACGACGGTTTTCAACTTTTCGCGGTGCTGTTCCAGCGTCTTTTTCCGATCCTCATTGAAGAAGAACTGCGCGTCGGCGAGCCGGGCGCGCAGGACGCGTTCATTGCCGCGGCGAACAATATCGAGGTATTCCGTTCCGCCGTTACGCACCGTGATGAAAAGCGGCAAGAGTTGCCCCGCCGCGTCCTTTACTGGAAAATAGCGCTGATGATCGCGCATGGGCGTGATGACGGCCTCGGGGGGGAGCGCCAGGTATTTTCCCTCAAATTTCCCGGCGAGCGCCGTCGGGTATTCGACGAGATAAACGACTTCTTCCAAAAGTCCTTCGGATATTTCCACCGTCCCGCCGTTTTCCTTCGCGACGTTTTCAATTTGGGCGCGAATCAGGGCGCCGCGGCGCACCGGATCGACGATAACGTATTCCTTTTCGCAGGCCGCCTCATAATCCGCCGCCCGCGCGATATCAAACGCCTCCTGCCCGAGGAAGCGATGCCCCCGAGACGTGCGTCCGGAACAGATTTTTGCCAGCGTGAAAGGGACAACCATATCGCCGTAGAGGGCGACGAGCCAGCGCAGCGGGCGGATAAAAGAAAAATCAAGATCTCCCCAGCGCATACGGTTGGGGAAACTCAGCCCGGTAATGAGATCCGGCAAGAGTTTTTCCAAAAGACGCGCCGTTTCCTGCCCTGCTTCGTGAATTGCCGCGTAAACGTAACCTTCCTTCGTCACTAAATCGCTGGGATCAATCTTCGCCCCGCGGGCGAAGCCCTGCGCCGCTTTCGTCAAATGGCCGTCGGCGTCGAAGGCCGCCTGTACCGACGGACCGCGCCGCTCGCTCGTCACATCCGGCTGACGCTCGGCCAGCTCTTCAACGATAAGCGCCATGCGCCGCGGCGTCCCCAGCGTCCGTATCGCGCCGTA
>CAJPUA010000157.1 GCA_905373705.1 uncultured Schwartzia sp.
AAGTGGCTCCCCCGCCCGCCGACGACAATCCGCTCAATCGCCGTACCGCAGCGCGGGCAAGATTCTCCCGTCCGCTGATAAACCTGTAATTTTTTCTGATGGGATCCGGCGCGGCCTTCCCCATCCAGATAATTTCGCACCGTCGTCCCGCCGTCCGCGATTCCGGCGCGTATAACGTCATTGACCGCGGCGAAAAGGCGTTCTGCTTCCTTTATCGTAAGCGAAAAAGCCGGCCGTTCCGGGTGAATCTTTGCCAAAAACAGCGCCTCGTCGGCATAAATATTGCCTAATCCTCCGATATACCGCTGATTGAGGAGCAAACTCTTTATCTTTCCCCGATGCGCCCGGAGCAGTTTTTGCCAATAAGCCGGCGTAAAGGCGTCGCTCAAAGGCTCGGGCCCCATCGCCATCATACCGGGCAGGCGTCCCATCTCTTCCGGAGTTACCGCGTAAAGCGCCCCCAGCGTTCGGGCGTCGCCAAACCACAGAACCGCGCCGCCCTGTAAACGAAACGCCGCCCGCCGATAAGCGATTTTCTCCCCAGAACCGCGCTCGTCATAAAAAAGCTGCCCTGTCATTTTCAAGTGGATGACAAGCTCCGTCGCGTTGTCTAAAACGAGCCGCAGATATTTCCCTGTCCGGCGGACAGCTGCAATCCGCCGGTTTTCTAAACGTTGAATAAAAACGTCCGGCTCTGGCCACTTCACCAATCTTGGCAGATAAAGCTCAACTCCGACAATCTGGATTCCTTCCAGGCGACGCTCCAACGAACGCCTTACCGTCTCGACTTCCGGCAATTCCGGCATATCGACCGCTCCTTTAGCATCGCTTTCACTTAGCTTCCGCCCAGTTTTTCCCTTGATGAATATCGACGGACAAGGGAACGGAAAGCGTTACGACATCTTCCATCGCCGTCTTCAAGATACGCGTCGCCGCCTCCGTTTCCCCTTCAGGAACCTCGACAACCAGCTCGTCGTGTACTTGAAGCAATATCCGGCTTTTCAGTTTGGCCTCGCGTAATCTTTGATACACGGCGATCATCGCCAGCTTGATAATATCGGCGGCGGAGCCTTGAATAGGCGTATTCATCGCCATCCGTTCTGCCAGCGAGCGCTGCTGAAAGTTTCCGCTTTTTAGTCCCGGCAGCTCACGCCGCCGCCCAAACATCGTAACGACGCCGCCTGTTTCATGTGCATCCTTTACCGTCCGATCAATGAACATTTTCACTTGGGGATACCGAGCGAAATAATTCTCAATATACCAAGCGGCTTCTTTTCGCGAAATCCCCAAATCGCGTGCCAGACCAAAATCGCTGATCCCGTACACGATCCCAAAATTCACTGCTTTCGCATGGCGACGTTCTTCGTTCGTCACCTGTTCCAACGGAACACCAAACACCTCCGAAGCCGTTCGGGCGTGAATATCCTCGTTGCGTATAAAGGCGCGGATAAAGCCTTCATCTTGCGACAGATGCGCTAAAAGGCGCAGTTCAATCTGCGAATAATCCGCTGACAAAAGGTAATCATACCCTTCGCCCGGTTCAAACAATCGCCGGATCGTCCGCCCTTCTTCCGTTCGCACGGGAATATTCTGCAAATTAGGTTCGGAGCTGGAGAGCCGCCCCGTAGCCGTTACCATCTGATTAAACTGGGTGTGAACGCGCTGCGTTTCCTTATCAATAAGCCCGTCGATCGCCTCGATATACGTTGACTGAAGCTTCATCCACAAACGATAGTCTAAAATTTTTCCCACGATATCGTGTTCGGCGCGCAGACTATTCAAAACCTCTACGTTCGTTGAATACCCGCCGAGCTTTTTGGTCTTTTTCCCCGCCGGCAGGCCTAATTCCTCAAAAAGTACCGTTCCCAGCTGTTTTGGAGAATTAATGTTGAAAGCATGTCTGGCCAGCGCGTATATCTCATCCTGTAAACGGTTTATCGTCTGGCGAACAGCTTCGCTCTGCTCGTGAAGCCGCGTCCGGTTCACATAAATACCCGCCGTTTCCATCGCCGCTAAAACTTCGACCAGCGGCAGCTCAATATCCTCATAGAGAGACTCCAAGCCTTGCTCGCGCAACTTCTGCCGCATCGCGTCCCGTAGAGAAAATACCGTCCCCGCCTGCCATGCCGCCCGCTCGCTTTCCGTCGCGCTCGCCGGACAGGGCGCCAAATTCTGCCCCCACGCCGCCCATAACTTCTCCGCATCGCCGCCCAGCGACGGATCTAAGAGATACGCCGCCAGCGCCTCATCAAAGAAGCGTGCGGATGGCTTTCCTCCGGCGTGATAAAATAGCTTTACATTAAAGGTATCACGTTCCAGTTCGTCGTCGTTCAAAAGCCGCCAAACTACCGGCCAGGCGGGAGAATCCGCCGCTATATAAGCCAGTTTATCGCCGACGGCAAGGCCCGCTCCCTTCATCTGTATATGCGGCACTCGCCCTTCATAACGGCCGCAGAATGCTATCCGTCCAGCCGTGCGAGCCATTTGGGAAAAGGTTTCCGCCGCCGCAGCAGAAGTCAAAACTTCCACATGCAACGCTGATTCTGCCGCCGGTTCGCCAAAATTCAGCGTTACTTCCGGCGCAGGATATAATTTCACAAAGCCTTTTTTTACCGACCGCAGATCGTAGCGCTCACAAAAAGCCATCATCCGTTCCCAATCCGGTGTAATCTTATACTCCGCCGGGGTAAATCGCACCGGCGCGTCGCAGACGATCGTCGCCAATCGCTTGGAAAGCTCGGCCTGCGCCTGATTTTCCATCAGCCGTTCCTTTAACTTTTTACCGGAAATATCCGGCAAGTGTTCAAAGACCGATTCCAGCGTGCCGTATTCCTGAAGGAGCTTCATTGCCGTCTTTTCGCCCACACCGGGAACGCCTGGAATATTATCTGACGTGTCACCCATCAGCCCTTTAAGATCGATCAGGCGAAGCGGCGCGAATCCGTACTTTTTTTCAAAGGCCGTTTCGTCAAAAAGCGCCATATCTGAAATACCGCGCTTCGTAAAGAGAACGCTGACCGACGGCCGCACGAGCTGGAGAGCGTCCCGATCCCCCGTTACAATAAAAGTTTCAAACTCGCCCGCTTCGGCCGCCTTGACGGCCAGCGTTCCAATGATGTCGTCCGCTTCGTAATCGTCCAGCTCTAAAAATGGGATCCCCCAACATTCAAGCATTTCCCGAAGGAGCGGTACCTGCGGCGAAAACTCGGGCGGCGTCTCCTGGCGGGTTCCCTTATACGCCGCGTACATCTCGGTGCGAAAAGTATGACGGCTCTTATCAAACGCGACGACCATCCCTTCGGGCTTATGATCCTGTAAGAGTTTTATCAGCATATTGGCAAAGCCAAAAACCGCGTTTGTGTATTCGCCCGTCGGAGCGTTCAGGAGCGGCAGGGCATAAAATGCCCGAAACATCAGGCTGCTGCCGTCCAGAATCATCAATCGCCGCTTCATTTCCCTGCTCCTTTTCGCTCAGCCGCCCCCCGAGGCTGCGTAATCGCGCCTGCCGCATCTAAAAGATTGGCGCCTCGCCCTGGCGGCTCGGGAACCGGCATAAGCGTCGTAAGATACAGCTTACGCGAAGGCCGGTCAATTTCCGGTTGCAATCGAAAAAGCTTCTTCAAATCTTCTGCCCGGACAAAGAGCCTGCCGCCGATATCATAGCCGCGAACCATTCCCAGCTCCGTCGTCGCTGTCTCTTCCACCATATCCCACACAATCTTTCGCTTGGTGACGACAGCCAGGGAAAGCGCCGGGGCATAGATCGTCCCGTCACGCTCAATCGCCCGGCCAGAGAGCCAGCGTTCGTCGACAAACACCCGATACACGCGTCCGATATACGTCGGCTCACCATCCGACGCCTCGATCTTCGCAAGAATCTCATCATCCGACAAAAACGTATT
>CAJPUA010000158.1 GCA_905373705.1 uncultured Schwartzia sp.
ATCCTTAGCGCCCTCGGACTCGCCGGCCGCTTTTGCCGGCTGACACCACAGCCCCACCGCCAGAAAGCCGATCACCGCCGCTATCAACTCTATTCCCCTGCCCTTTCGCCATATTTCCATCGTTATCTCACGCCCCCAAAGCCATAGTAACTTTCCAGCAGCCAACGAACGCAAAAGGGAAAACCCAACAGCCGAAAACCATTGATCGCCATGCTGCCGTTTTCCCCAGCGAAGAGATCAGAAGCTCCAGCGCAGGCCGGCATCGACGCGCCAGTCGGTCTTAATATCGCCGCTGAAGGTCTTCTCAAAATCACCGTAGAAGCTGAGCCTGTCATTGAGCTTTACCGTTCCCCCCAGCTGTAAGCCCAGCCAGGTGTCTTTGCCTTTCTGCTGTGTGTACTTCGTCGGACTTCCTGCGACCTCCCATGTCGTGTCCATGTCACCGGCAAATTCATGGTAGAGGGACGCCTTGACGAACCAGGTGGCCTTCTCCATTTCCTGCCCGAAGGCAACGCCTAAACGCCCGATGGCGCTGTTCATCCCACTTTGACGAACCTTCAGCGTTCCGTAGCCGTTGGACTGCATGTCGTAGTCTACGCCGTTTAGTCGACCGAAGGTGAATTCTACCTGGGGTTCAAAGTAGAAGCTGCCGTCCGTCTTAAAGCGCCGACCGTATTCGGCGGAGACGGATTCGCCCCAGGCGTGATAGTCCCCGCTGGCCTCGACGTTCCCCCAGGCGTTGGTTCCTCTGAATTCATTGGCCACCCGGCCCACTTTGGCGATGAGGTCGACGTACTGGCCGCTCTTGCCTGTCCAGGTGCCGTACACGGCGAAGTTTCCGGCTTTGTTGTCGCCGCTCCCCGTGGCGTAGTTAGAGCTGCCTTTCATGTAGCTGCCGGCGATGCCGACCCGCCAGTCTTTCCCTGCTTTCCAGTCGTAACCGGCCTGAATGGTGGTGTAGTTCATGCGGAAGGACGCTTTGTCCTTGTCGCTGGAGGTTCGGCCCTTATAGAACCGCACCCAGCCCCCAAGGTCGCCCGGCGAGAGGCGAAGGTCGCCCATGCGTTTCATGAGGTCGTTCATTTCGTTGCGCCAGACCATGGCCGAGGAGGTCATGGCCCCCTTGGTGCTCTGCATGATCATGGTTTCGTAATCGCCGTATTCAATCTGCTGCTCGGCTACGGAAGCGGCATGCCCGGAGGAGTCAAAGAGAATGTTGCCGAAAGCAGTGGCCCCCGAAGCCGTGAGAGATTCCATCGTGCCTAAGTTGACGGTGAGATGGTCGATGCGATAGCCCTGTTGCTGATTGCCGTCCGCATCGGTGTAAGTGTCCCCTGGCACGATGGCGCTGGGATTGACATCCGCTTGGATGGACTGGCGGTACAGGGAGAGCAGCGCGTCATGATTACGGCGCTTCTTTGCTTCTTGTTCGTCTGTCGTTCCCGTACGGGTATCCTCCAACGTCATTCCGACAGCAGAAAGCGTAAGGCGATTCTGCCGATCCATGTCCACTTGGCGGAAACGGAATTTGCCGTGATTTGTCGTCACCGTACCGTCAGCGTTCATGGTGGCGTTCTTGAGTACATTCAAATCCCCGGAGAGTTTGTCGGTATCAACTGTGGCGTCGGAGCCTAAGAAGAGGCGTCCCCCCGACGCGGCGTTGAGATTTTTGATGGCGACGTCCGCCGCTCCAGTGTTCTTGAGGAGGGCGTTGCCAAGGCTCATATTTTCGATGTGCAGCCCGCTGGTCGTCGCGTTCAGTGTCGTTTCCTTTGTGACCGTGGTATTTTGGATCGTCGCCGCACCGCTGCCCGTCTTCGTCAGTGTCCCGCCGTTGACTAAATTCATGGTATCGGCGGTGATGGCGCCATTGGCCGCGAGAGTTACGCTGCCCGTCGCCGTGACCGTCGCCGCTGCGACCGTCGATCCCCCTTCCGCCGTCACGGCAGAGCCATTGCCCACCGTCATCGTGTTGACCGTCAGGGTCTTCCCCGCGTCCACCTTCACGTCGGCACTGTCCCCGGCGCTCAGTGTCGTGACCTTTGAATCATCGGTAAAGTGCGCACCGGCGGTTTTTCCCAAACGAATCTCGGTAGTCGCGGCGGGGGATCCGGGGCCGCGCACTGCCCCACGGAAGGAGGTGCGTTCGCCGGTGAGGTCGACGAGAATGTGCCCCTTCTGGTTGTCAATGTCGCCGGTGAAGGCGGATTCCGCCCCTGCCATGCGCAGGGTAAGCGCTCCACTGTTTTGGGTGAGCGCACCGGCGAAAGTGCTTTTGGTCGTATTGCCGCCGTCAAGGTTTACCGTCCCGCCGCCATTTTGAAGGTTCCCGGCGAGGGTCAGCCCCCCCGCTGCCATCACGTTCACGACGGCGTTATTCTGGACGGAGATGCTTCCTGTCCCCCCTTGAAGGGTGACGGCTTTATCGCCCGTCAGGTCGATCTTATGCCCAGCAGCGGCTTCGATGGCCCAATTTGCCCCGTTCACCGTGAGGTTCGCCCCTTGCACCTTGACGGCAATATCCTTATTGGACGTTGTATTTGTGATGGCGCTGCCCGCCGCCGGATGAATCACCGTATCCTGCGTGAAGCCGTACTTTCCGTCGTGAATGATACCGCTCTTGGCGTATTCCATATCCGCACCGGTCTTGGCCGTTTCGTCCCAATCGCCGGTAAGAGGCGTGGTGAAGTCGGCCTTCTGTTGGGTTTCCGGCACAACCCAGTCCGGCACATAGACGTAAGCCCCCTGCTTGTTCTCCGTATTGAAGGGATTTCCTTGATAATCCGTGCCGTCGGCCGGATTCGTCTGTGCAAATGTCGTGATCTCCTTCGAGATCCGCACCCCAGAGCCGATGAGTCCCTCGCTGATCTCCACATAAGCCTTGAGATTTCCCGGATGCGCCACATAATCTTCGTAGTAGAGCTTATTTGCCAGTGCGTTCAAGGTGGCGTTGATGAGGTTGCGCTCAGCGACGGCATTGGAAGTGAATTCAAAGTCCGCGCCGTCGGTGCGGAGATGGATCGTACTCCCGGCCGCCGCCGACGTGATGGTGATCTTGCCCCCTTGAATCGTCGGCACCTTGGCCGGGTTCCCATCGCGATCCACGCCGTTCGCGATGGTGTGCCCATACCAGACGATGGTGTTGCCGCTGTAATTCTTGAGGGTGAGATCTCCGCCCTGCCGCTGGTCGATGATACCGGCATTCGCCAAGGAACTTCCCCCGGTGAAACGTTCGACGACCGGCGCAGCCTTTATGGGGTCGCCAAGATAGAGCCGCTGATTCGTCCATTGTGCGCCGTTGGCGAGATTCAGCGTCATCGTGCCAGCCGCCGTCGCCGAGGATTTATCAATGGTACCCGTCCACGCCGAATCTCGGTTCGTCAGGCTGAGGTACGCGTGTCCCGCACCTATCATGACGTCGCCTTTCACCTTCGTCGTCCCCGTCCCCGCTGTGCCGTCGGCCGCTGTGTTGATGCAGACTTTTCCTGTGGTTTGGGCATGGGCGACGAGATATTTTGTCGTCAAAGCGCCGGAATGAACGTTCTCCACCGTTTCCAACGTGATATCGCCGCCGTTGACCACTAAATCCTTCGTCCCGCGATTATGGAGGATCGTGCCATAAATGTTTGTCGCGCTCATTCCGCCGGAGGCGGTGAATTCCCCACGGCCGGCCTGCTGAATCGCCGTGGTATTATTGCCGTTATTTTCCCCTTTATTTCCGGTATAAATATCATGAAGCGTCAGGAATTTCGTAAACTTCACTTCGTAGGAATTCGCGTTGGTCGAGGCGGCGCTGATGGCGGTCAGCACCCCGCTGTCATTATGCCCGGTGATGTCGGTCGCCGCGTCCACGACGAGGCTGTTCTGCCCGGCGTTGAATCCGACGAGAGCGCCC
>CAJPUA010000159.1 GCA_905373705.1 uncultured Schwartzia sp.
CACGGAGTTTCTCTACCCCGACGATAGCTCGTACGAAGGACGGCGTTTGCGGCTCCTTGCGCCATATCGGCGTGATCGTTTCGTCCAGCATGGAAGCAAGCTCCGGATTTGTCGCGATGAGCCAGCGGCGGTGCGTGATCCCGTTCGTCTTATTATTAAATTTCCCGGGGGAAAACTCGTAAAAGTCCCGCAGCGTCGTCTGTTTCAAAATATCGGTATGAATGGAGGCCACGCCGTTCACGCTATGACTGCCGACGACGGCGAGTCTCGCCATATGTGAACCTGTCCGTCCTGAATGATGGACAGCGCCCGCACCCGCGCCTCGTCGCCCGGATACTGGTGGCGAACGTCCGCCAGAAAGCGTCGATTGATCTCGTCGATAATGAGATAAATGCGCGGCAAAAGGCTTTTCACCATATCGGCCGGCCATTTTTCCAGCGCTTCCGGCATGATCGTATGGTTCGTATACGCCATCGTCCCCACCGTCAGCTTCCATGCTTCCGCCCAGGTGAAACGCTCCTCATCGATGAGGAGCCGCATCAGCTCCGCCACGGCGAGCGCCGGATGCGTATCGTTGATATGAATGGCGATTTTATCGGAAATATGGTGAATATCGATGCGCGATTTTTTCATATAGCGCAGAATGCTCTGCACCCCGGCGGAAACGAAGAAATACTCCTGAATGAGCCGCAAACGCCGTCCTTCGTACGAGCTATCGTCGGGGTAGAGAAACTCCGTGACGCTTTCCACCATCTGCTTGTAGCGCTGCCAGTCCTGCCGCTGCCCCTGCGTGGGGATTCCGTAAGCGGTAAGGTCGCGATCAACCTCCGCGTTCCAGAGACGGAGCGTATTCACCGTATGATTTTCCGCGCCGACCACCGGTACATCGTAAGGCACAGCCAGCACCGTCGTATAGCCTTCGTGCACCAGCTCCAGCGACCCGTCGTCCTTCTCCCGCATATAAGCGTTGCCGCCAAAGCGCACATTAACCGCCTTATCAGGCTTTCGATACTCCCATGCGAATCCGTCGCGCAGCCAACGGTCAGGCAGCTCAACCTGATTGCCATCGATAATTTTCTGTTCGAAAAGCCCATATTTATAGCGAATACTGCACCCGTGCGCGGGAAGCGCCAGCGATGCCATCGAGTCAATGAAGCAGGCGGCAAGCCGCCCGAGCCCGCCGTTGCCCAGACCGGCATCCGGCTCCTCGTCGTAAAATTGCGCCAGCGAGAGGTTTAATCCCTTGAGCGCTTCCACCAGCGTATCTTTGATTCCCAGATTGATAAGGTTCGCATTGAGCAACCGTCCCAAAAGGAACTCGACAGAAAAATAATAAACCTGCTTCGCTTGCTTTTCCCGGTACATCCGATTCGTCCGTATCCAGTCCTCGGAGAGCAGTTCCTTTACCGTCGCCGTGATCGTCCGGTAAATCTCCTGATCGGTCAGTTCCTCCAGGGCGCGCCCGAACAAAATATGCGCCGTCATGATAAAGCGCTTCTGGAGCGCCCGCACCGCCGCATCCCGTTCTCTCCTGGCCATTCCTCATCCTCCTCCGATACTGCCTTCGCATCCTTTGCAAAGCAGGAAACGCCTTCGCCATTCTATGGATAGCGAAGGCGGTACGATCGCTGTCAAATAACGGCCTGCTTGCCGACAAGAATCGGGTAGGTCGGCGCACCCCGCAGAGATTTTTCCGGCGTGACGACCACGTTCTTATCACAGATTACACAGTCAAGCTGAGAAAACTCCCCGACCGACCCCTTTTGCATAACGATGCTGTTGCGTACTACAGCCCCCGGAGCCACGCGAACGCCCCGGAACAAGATGCTGTTTTCTACCTGCCCGTATATCTCACAGCCGTTCGCGATCAGGGAATTTTTTACCTTCGCCCCTTCTTTGTAGCGAACGGGAGGCATATCCTTGACCTTGGTAATCACGGGTGCCCCCTCACGCCGGAACATTTCCTCCCAGATCGCCGGTCGAAGCATCGCCATATTCGCCTTATAAAAGCCGCGAATCGAACATATCCGTGCGGCAAAACCGGTATGTTCCCAGGCATAGATCGTATGGCGCGACAGCGCAGGGACGATAACGTCGCGGCGAAAATCTTTCCCGCCGTGCTCAAACGCTTCGCGAATGAGCCGTGTAAAACACTTCTTTTCCATCAGATAAACGCCCAACGATCGCAGCTCGCCTTTAGTGACCGACGGGCGCAGAGAAATATCTTCCGCCAGACCGTTTGCCGCTTTTTTGATCACGATGCTGTCCGCCGTATCGTCGCAACTCGCTGAGGAAACGACCACCGTGATATCCGCCCCCGTATTTTGATGAAAGCGCAGTACCGAAGAAAAATCAATATTGTAGACAGCGTTAACCCGAGCGAAAATCACATAGTTTTCGTTGCTGTTTTCAATAAAATCGAGATTGGCATAAACGTTTTGCAGATCGCCTTCGATCTGTCCATTCTCCGCAGGAACCGGCGGCAGATAGAAAAGCCCCTTATGGTGGCGCGCCAGCCCCCAGTCCTTCCCGGAGCGCAGATGGTCAAGAATCGACCGCGACTGCTCGGGAAGCAGCACGCCCACGTTGCGAATCCCCGAGTTTACCATGCTCGACAAGGGAAAATCAATGATCCGGTAGCGCCCGGCAAAGGGCAGCGAAGCGATCGTCCGCCGCGCAGTAAGCTCTTGCAGACGCGTCTCGTTCCGCTGCAAATCAAGAAGTCCCATGACGCGTTCCATGCTTCACGCTTCCCTTCTTCTCAGCCCACCTGCTGCGCCGCCTCGTCCGGCAACACTTCCTCGCCCTCGGCGACGACGGCGATAGCGCCCTCTTGCCCGCGTACCCGCGCTCCCGGCGCGATCTCCGCCCTTGAGCCCAGAATCGCATGATCGATAACCGCGCCCTCTCCAATCTCGGCAAACGGCATAACCACCGAATTTGTCACCCGAGCGTCCCGGGCGATACGTACCCCCGTAGAAATAACGGAATGCTCCACTCGTCCGAAGATCAGCGACCCTTCGCTGATCAAGGCCTGCCGTACAACGGCCTCGGCGCTCAACAATTCCGGCGGCATCGGCAGATTGGCCGAATGGATACGCCACTCGCCGCCGATATCGATGGGCGGCTCCTTCGCCAGAAAATCCATGTTCGCCTGCCACAACGATTCGATCGTCCCGACATCTTTCCAATACCCCGCGAAAGGATATGAATAAAGGCGCGCCCGGTCGGCAAGCATCCGGGGAATGACGTCCTTTCCAAAATCGTGGCTGGAACGCTGGTTCTTCGCGTCGGCTTCCAGATAACGACGTAAAAAGGCCGTGGAGAAAACGTAGATGCCCATCGAAGCGAGATTACTTTTCGGTTCGGCGGGCTTTTCAACGAATTTTTGGATGCGTCCCGTCTCGTCCGTTTCCATTATGCCAAAGCGCGATGCTTCGCTCCAAGGGACCTCGATGACGCCGATAGTCGCCTCCGCTTTGTTGCGCTTATGCGCTTCAATGAGCCGGGAGTAATCCATCGCGTAAATATGATCCCCCGACAAAACCAAGACATACGCCGGATCCGACATTTCGATAAAATTCAGGTTCTGATAAATAGCGTCCGCCGTCCCCCGGTACCAGTCCGCCCCCTTGGCGCGAGCATAAGGCGGCAAAATGAATACGCCGCCGTCAGGGCCGTCGAGATCCCACGCGCCGCCGTCGCCCACATAATTATGCAGCGCGAAGGGGCGGTACTGCGTCAGCACGCCAATCCTTTTAATGCCCGAATGCGCACAGTTACTCAGGGGAAAATCAATGATCCGGTACTTACCGCCAAAGGGTACCGCCGGCTTGGCGACATTTTTCGTCAGAACACCCAGTCGGCTTCCCTGTCCTCCAGCCAGTATCATGGC
>CAJPUA010000160.1 GCA_905373705.1 uncultured Schwartzia sp.
GGAATGTCCTTCCCGTCGATCTCTTGGATCGCTTCTTTAATCCGCGCCGTGGCCTCTTCTTTTGTCAGCTTTTCCTCGCCCGGCTCCTCCGGCATCCCCTCGATCTGTGTCTCCACTTCCTCCATGGCCGCCTGCGCTTTCCCGCTGATACGTTGCAGGGCTTCCGCTTGCTTAGCGAAGGCCATCGCCTCGTAAGCCATCAGACGTGCGTGATACTCCGTGCCCGCCATCGCCTTTTCCACTTCGTCCGGTGTGATGGCGTTCTCTAAAAGTGCCTTTTCCCGCGTCCGGCGATATTCCTCCATGTGCTTTTCGACCAGCGTTTCCATCGCCGGGGCTTTTTTATCCTGTGCGCGATATTCTTCTACCGTCGGGTAAAAGAGAAGCGCTGCGTTCTCATCCTTCGCCATCTTTACCGCTTCGCGCGCTTGGTAGATGGGATCCTCGTAGAGCTTCGTCCGAAAGCGTTCTTCTTCGCTTTCGATTTCCGCAGACAGTTGCGCTTTTCGCTCTCGCTCCAGCTTTTTCGTTATCACCTTTCGCAGGCGTTCCTTCGCTTCTGCCTTTGCTTTTTCGTGCCAACGCTGATAGGTGGCTTTATCACTTTCCCGCAGGAGCTTTTCCCCGCCCGCTTTCGTAAAATCGCGGTATCTCTTATCCTGCGCTGCCGCTTCGATCTCCTCGTCCGCGGCGATCATCCGGTCCATGACCCGCTCTACTGCCTCCGACGCCCGGCCGCCATCCGACGTGAACGCCTGATAGATTGAACGCAGGAAGGCCGCGAACTTCCGGAATACTTGTTTTAGTCCCCGAGCCGGGGCTTCGCCTTCTTTCAGGTAGCGCTCAAAGGCCCGGGCGAAGCGTTCATGACGCCACACCGCTAAAGCCTTTTCCAATGCCTTCGCCTCGCCGGATTTCTTCGCCGCCAAAATCGCCGCCTCGTGCGCCTTAAACTCCTTTTCCCATGGCGTATTCTGGTATTCCTTGGCCGCCCCCTCGTGCCATGCCGCCCATGCGTCCACTGTGGCCAACTCCTTTTGGCTCGCCTCGTCGAAAGCTGCAAGCTGGCGCAGATCGTCAAGGAACACATGGCCAAGCTCATGGAGGAACGTCGATTCATCGGCGCTCGCAAAGAGCGACACGATACGGCGGCCGTTTTGCATCATCGTCGTCTCTCCGTGCGTCTCCTGATAGAGCGCCGGATTTTTCATTTTTTCCTTGACAAGATCTTCATCTGTCTTTATACTGGAGCCAAAGAAGTCGTCGAACTTCTTGCCCTCCATGGGGAATTGGACCCCGGCGGATCGCAAGAAGGTCGCGGCTTTTTCTTTATCTATATAGACTGTATTCCCACTATTCATATGATTGACATACCATGCGTAATTGATCCCTTGGTTAGTGGAGCCTTTTCCATAGGCCGACGTGATGACATTCATTTCGATGTGATGACGGACAGCCGCCAGCTCGAATGGTACGACTACATTTTCCCCCTCTTTATCCGTTAGGCTCAGAGCGACAACCAAGCGCCCCGGTACAGTGGACGACTCAAAAATCATCATCGGTTCTGTCAATGCCCTGGGGAGCTGTCGCAGCACTTCTTCCGTCATTGCTGGATGTTCTCGTTGGATCGTGATTAGTTTTGTCGGGGCAATGTAGATCGGCAGCCTTCCGGCACCAACGATCTGCATGGCCAGCGGTGTTTGCATGACAAACGCCGGAACACTAAGATCGGCTTCATCCGTTTTCGCTAAAATGCTATGCAGTGTCTTTTTCCATGCCTTCTCATCTTCTTTGAGTTGCTCTATCGCCGCCTGATTAAGCCGCTCCCCGTCTCCCTTCACTCTCCCCGATATGTCCAGTGCGAACGCTTTTTCATAGTAGTCCATCGCCGTATAGTCGGCGTATTCTGCCCCACGCTTTCGCATGGCTGCTGCGTAGATGTCGGCATGGCGTGCAAAGAGAAGGGCGCCGATACGCGCCGCCCGTGTGACTTTCGGATAGGAAAGTTTGATATTCTCGATTCCATCTGGCAAGCCGCGTCTTGAAATCCTCAAACGAATAAAAGGTATGCGTCGCGTAAAACTCCTCTGTGGATGGTTTATTTTGTATGAATACAGCATAACACAAAGAGGGCTTTCTCGTTTATTTATTTTTGCAACACATGTATTGTAATCCTACACAACTAGCCGCTGATCGTTAGAGTTTCCCGGTAGTTTTTTACCGGTTCGTATGATATAATAAATATTTAGCGAGCGCGACCAGGGGGAGCGAGGGCATAGTAAGAATATGCACCCAGCCACTTAACAAGGGTGAATAAAGCACGCGCCGTACTCAGCGGTCAGGTATATAAAAAGATCATAAAAATTACGAAAGATTGGTGGTTCATTCCATGGCCAAACAAATGAAACGTGTCCGTAAAAATATCCATTCGGCGCAGGAACTCGAGGAAGAGCTGACCCGCTCTGACACGCCGCAAACACAGGCGCATAAGCCATGGGAAAATATCGTTCTTATCGTCGTTATCTGCATGACGCTGTTCCTCCTGACCTCGGGATGGGAGCTGCTGAGCAATCTGAACCGCGCTATGTACAGCTCGCTTCTCGTCGCGCTCTTAATGATGTATGCGCAGCGAAAAGCCACCCGCCTTTCCGCTGCGCTCCTCAAGTGGCTGAACCGGGGCGTTTTCTTCTTTATTCTTTTGTCGCTGGTCCTCTTCGCCCTCGTTGTGTATTTCGAACATTTCGCTGGGTAATTTCAGAATACACAAAAACGGGGCTGTTGCACGAAACTTGCGTACAACAGCCCCGTTTTCTTATGCACGTGAGCATCCTTTTCCGCCGCCGATTTGCTTTTGGAAAGAGATGGTGCGGATGGCGCTCTCTCCATCCACCGCGAAAGCGAGTGTCTGGATCTGACGTGAAGATGGGCTGCCGAAAAAAGCCCGGTATTTTCCGGGGCGGGGTCCATCGTCTAAAGACACTGTTACATTTCGCTTCGATAGTGGATAGCGCAGATTTTCCCAGCCGCGTCCACATCGAAGCTAAGCTCTGTCATCCGTTTTTCAAATGCATAGACGTAAGTGACTAGTTCCGAGTTGTTACGCAGGCCATAGGATGCCTCCCCGTACTTGGCGACGACTTGTTCATACGGTGCACTCACTAAAAAATCGGAGGGGGTATGAAGAGAGACGCCTTGGACGTCGTAGCTGATAATGGGCATTTCACTGGCGGGACGATCATCCTGCGCACCGGTGCGGGCAAGGAAAATGAAGGCGCCGTTGTATACGTCGCAACGCACGAAGCGCATGCCGTCACCGGTGAAATCTCTCCTCTCAATGAACTGCGGTCCGAAGGCGTCGAGGTCGCCTATGGTGGTTTCATGGGGGACAATCTCGAACTGTCCGACAGGTGGCTTGGGCAAAATCAATGTAGCTTCTTCCTCGGGCATAGTATGGGCGAACGCTGTCCCCACTGCACCCAAAAATAGACTCGCGGCGATGGCGATACCCCATACGCCCTGTACCCATTTTTTCATTCTCATCCCCTCCTTTTTTCTCTGATATTGTTCTTTCCTTATTGTACGAATTTTCTTTTGCATAGGCAAGCGGAAAATTCGGGTGTATTTTTAACTTTCACAAGCATAGATCGTCTTTGGGGATGTATAATCCTTGTTTAAAATTGGTTTATTATGTCCTTATTTTACGTCAATTCTCGGTGTTTGAAGACACCGAGAATTATTTTTCGCAACAAAATGAGGTTGCTGCACATTCGTTTCGTGTAGCAGCCTTTTTCTGCCATCAAGTTCGCGTTTTGTTACCCGACGATGACCTTGTCCCAGATGATAAGAATAAGCACGCCGGGTATAC
>CAJPUA010000161.1 GCA_905373705.1 uncultured Schwartzia sp.
CCTGAACGCCGGGTATTCTTACCATCGCTTTCACTGGTCGCTGGGGAGCGGTTTCGCCGGGTGGACGATCGATAATGATGCCGGCGATTTTCAAACGCGCATATATACCGATTATCAGGATTGGAAGACCTATTACGCGCAGCTGGGGTTACGCGGCAAGATAATGACCGGTGCCGCTACGCATAACGTGGCGCTGGCCCTGGATAAAAGCTGGTACAGCGCGTATGCGCCTCAGGGGTCGGTCAGTTTCTTCACGGATCAGGGCAGAGGAAATCTCTATCATGGGCTTGACGGTATGACGTCGCATACTACCGCGCCCAATCCGGTCGAAGTCCATAAACAGGACGAGCATATCTGGAGCTATTCTTTGAATGATAATATTGAAATTGGCAAGCTTGCCGTTCTTCTTGGCCTTCAGCACCATACGGCGAAGGTCGCTCCCCATAACGGAAAGTTAGTCAGGGATTCCGCCCTTTGCCCGACCTTTGGCGTCTCTTATCGGGCGGAAGATAACGTCATGATTTACGCCAACCATACAGAAGGGTTTACGCGGCCAACAATGGTGGGCAATAGTTATATCAATGCCGGCGCTGTTTTACCGGCGACGAAATTGAAGCAAAATGAAATCGGCGCTAAAATAAAGAATGGTTCCTCGCTGCTTTCGCTCAGTGTTTTTCATATCACGCAGGCGCAGAATATCGCGGTTCGAGTAGCGCCCGGCGCGGCTTTGCAGGATGTTTTTGTCGGCGACGGCGAAGTGCGTTATACAGGCTTTAGCGCGTCGTATACAGGAAAACTCGCCGAGAAATGGAACGCGACGGGCGGCGTGGAATATATAAACAGCCGCCAGCAAAAAACGGCGGGGGGCGTGTTTGAAGGTGCGCCCGCTTACGGAACCCCGAAATGGAATGGTGTCCTCGCTTTGGAGTATCAGCCGGATGACAAGTGGTCAATCCTGGGGCGGATGGTGTTTACCGGTCGAGCGAATACTGTGAATGCCGCCAGGACAAAAATGTTCGACGTTCCGGCGAATACGGTCTTTGATTTAGGCGTCAGCTATAAGACGCGATGGAAAGCAACTCCCGTAACTTTAAGCCTGATGTGCTATAATTTATTCGATCGAAATTACTGGTACGCCAGCCGGACGGGGCTCATGCTGTCGCAGCCGCGAACGGTCACTTTTTCCGCCGCGTTCGATTTATAACGGATAGTCGCCTGCGGTTTAAGGAAGAGAAATATGATTCAGCGTGTAAGATTACAAAGAGGGATAAAAGTATTTCCGGTTTTGCTGTGCCTCTTTTTCAGTCTGATGTTAGCAGCCGGCTGCGCGGACCAAAGCAAATCGGGGCAGGATACTTCCGCCGCGACCGTGACGGTTACCGACTGTATGGGGCGGCGGGTGGAGATACCGTATCCTGTCACCCGCGCAGCGGTATCGAATAATTACACGATGGAAATGATTGGCACGTTAGGGGCGTGGGACGCCGTAATTGCAGTGGATTTTGATATGTATAATAATAATGCCGCCTGGAGCCGCCCCTATACGCGCGATCAAGTATTTGCCAGAAATCAAAGAAACGTTAACTGGGAAAAGACGATTGAGCTTGACCCGCAAGTTGTCATTTTGCCGGATAACGGGGTGTGGCAGGAGGCGGAAGAAAAGCTTTCCCCTTTTGGAATTAAAGTGCTTGTCGTTAATCCGTACTACGCGGATGAGTTCGCCAAAGATATCGAGATACTGGGCAATATCTTTGGCAAGCAGGAAAGAGCGCGGGAGATCGCGGATTATTTTACTGAGAGAATGGAATATATTGAAAAGCGGCTGCAGGACAAACCGCGGCGAAAACTTTATGTGGAGTACAATCCCACGGAAGAAACGACGATTCCCGGCGATTTCTTTTACGGCATAGCCAAATATTCCGGCGGGGAAAACATTTTTGACGACGCAAAATCGATTCATGTCAATCGGGAAGAGACGGCAAAAAGAGATCCCGAATATATGGTGATCATTTCCGACAAAGAGGTTTCGTGCAATATCGTGCCGCCCACCGAAAAGCAGTACGAGGCTTTATTGGCGCGTATTAAGGCGCGTCCCGGCTGGGACGAGATCGCCGCGGTAAAGGAAAACCACATCCTGCTTATTTCTATGACGGGACACGAAGGTGCGGGAAAGTTGGTCGGTGCTTTTTATGCGGCTAAATTTCTCTATCCGGAGGAGCTTTCCGAGCTGCATCCGGAAGCCGTGTTTAAGCAATGGGTGGATTGGCAGGGATCGCCGTATTATCCGGGGCACACATATCCGGCGTTTTCGCTGGAAGATTGACGGGCGGTGACGTGCCGCTCAAAAAAGCGAGAGAAGAAGTCTGAAGGAGATGGATACAGCGATGCCGTGGAGCGCGGAGAGATACTGGCAGAAAGTCTGGCTTATTACGGGAATGGCAATTTTCACTGGTGTTTCAGCGCTGGTTTTTATGACGGCTTTTTCGCCTATTGAAATATATCAGCTGCCCGATATTATCTGGCGATTTTTGTCGGGGGGGAAACTGACCGCGCCGGAAAAAATCCTCATCTACATGCGTATGCCGACGATCGCGATGGCTGTTCTGGCAGGGCTCGGCCTTTCGATTTCGGGCGCGGTCATGCAGTCGATCACCCATAATGATCTGGTCAGTCCGTTTACTTTGGGAATATCCGCGGCGGCCGCTTTTGGCGCTTCGGCCTGTATTATTTTCGGAAACGGCTGCCTGCGAACGCACGGGGGGCTGATTGCGGGGGCTTTTTTTGCGTCCTGTTTGTGCATGGCGCTGGTATACGGACTGGCGGCAAAGACGGGGACGACGGCGTCGACGCTTGTCCTTACCGGTATCGCCATGAATTATTTGTTCAGCGCCATGAGCGCGACAATTCAGTTTTTTGCCCAGGAATATCGGCTGGGAGAGATTATTCAATGGACCTTTGGCTCTTTTAGCAAGGCGAATTGGACGGAAGCGGGGATTTCTGCCGGAATACTTTTCCTGGGGATAGCGGCGTACTATATCTTGGCCCTGCCGCTTGACGCCATGGCGGTCAATGACGATGAAACGGTCATCAGCCTGGGAATTGATCCGGCGCGGGTCCGTTTGCTGACGGGGAGTGTCGCTGTGCTTTTAACGGCGACGATCATCAGCTTTACTGGCGTCATCGGCTTCGTGGGGCTCATCGCCCCGCATATTGCCCGGATGCTGATCGGGAATGAGCACCGAACGTTCTTGCCGCTGACGGGCCTCATCGGCGCCCTGCTGCTTTTATATTCGGATATGGTGGGGAAATATATCCTGTACCCGGTTGCCATACCGGTGGGGATCGTCATTTCTTTCCTCGGCGTTCCGTTGTTCGTCCATTTAATCATTGCCATGAGGAAGCGGGGGAATTAAATGCTGCTTGAAGTCAGCCGACTGCGCTTTGGCTATGGGAAAGAATCTGCCGTTCTTCATGACATCGCTTTTACGCTGGATACAGGATGTATTCTTGGGCTCCTCGGGCCGAACGGAGCGGGGAAGAGTACGCTCCTGAAGTGCATTAACCGTATTCATGCGGCAACAGCGGGGCAGATTCTTTTAGCGGGGAAGGATCTTTCCCGCCTTTCCTTAAAAGAGATTGCCAGAGATATCGCCTATGTGCCGCAATATACCGGCGCGTCATTTCCCGCCAGCGTGCTGTATACGGTGCTGATGGGACGGCTCCCTTACAGCGGATACAGCTTTACAAGAAAAGATCGGCAGGCGGCAAAACAGGCGTTGGAAAAGGTCGAGCTGACCGCGTACGCCGCTAAAGATATTCGGACGCTGTCGGGCGGGGAGCGCCAGCGCGCTTATATTG
>CAJPUA010000162.1 GCA_905373705.1 uncultured Schwartzia sp.
ATTTCTTCCCTAAAAAGCTGTTTAATGCTGGACTTTAGCGGAGAAATATTATAATATGATTATAAAAATTCGTATTCTCTACATGTATATATAAAAGTCTTATGTCCTATATATCCGCAGGAGGTATCGGATTATGTATCAGGCTTCTTCGCATTTTATCCTTGCCGGTCTCAGCCAGGAGTGGGTGATTGCTCTCCAAAACACCGCTCCGCCCGATCACTTCTCACATACCTATGAGATCGCCACCGTCCTTCCTGAGGTCATCGCGCCGGGCACAACGGCCATTCTCTTCTCTGACTCCGCAATGGCGGATGAACTTCTGCGCCAAGCCGCCGGAAACGCCCGCCTGATTCTTTGCACCGAAGCCCCGGCCTGCTTAAATCAGATCGCGCTGACCGTGCTGGACGATATCTGGCCGGCGACGGTAACGGCAGAAGTCGCCCGCTTTTATTTCAGCCGACTTCTCCAAGAAATCAAAGCAGAAAAAGACGCCTGGCTTGACCGCCTCTATCTCGCTACCGCCGTCAATAACGAATCCGATCTCATCTGGCTCAAGGACACGGATGGCGCTTACCTGCGGGTCAATACCGCGTTTTGCCGCGTGGCGGACAAAACCCGCGACAATATTATCGGGCGGTGTTACGAGGATCTCTGGGGTCCGGCCGGTCTGGACAGCGACAATGAGGATACAGACAGCCAGCTCTCCAGCGACGACCCCCTGCCTACGGGCATCGCTGACATGACAGAAGAATCCGTTGCCAGCCCGTCCGGTCTGCTCCGGATTCAGACCGTAAAATTCCCGCTGCACGACGACGACGGCATGGTCATCGGAACGGTCGGCATCGGACGCGACGTCACACAGCTTCGCAAATACGAGTGTCGCCTGCGGCGCGCCGCGAATACCGACGAACTCACCAAGCTCAAAAACCGCCGTTCCTTCTTTGAGCATATCATGAAAAATCGTGGCGACCGGCCTATGACTTTGGGGCGTCTCAAGCTTTCCCACCTTAAACACCTAAACGATACCTACGGCTCGCAAAAAGGTGACGAAGCGCTTGTCGCCATGGCGGGGTTTTTGCGCGTCACCTTCCCGGACGCGATACTCTGCCGCTTTGGCGGCGGCGAATTTCTCATCGGTCAGCTCGGCGTGGATGCGTCGGACGATTTCAAAGCCAAATTTGCCGACATGTTAGTCAATATCCAGCAATGCTGTGATTCAGAAAAACACCCGCTCCTGCTCTCCGCCAATCTCGGCATTACGGTAGCCAGCGACAGCGCCGTCCCTCTTGATAAGCTCATCCGGCAAAGCGATCTGGCGCTTTACTACTCGCACAATCTCGGCGACGGCCAATGCTGCGTGTTCTCGGAAATCATCAGCGAATAAACGCCCGCAGCGCTAAGCGCTCCCATTTTTCTCGCTAAAAACACCTTTCTTCGGCCTACTGGAAATCGCATCTTCGGTAGGCCGACAGAAAGGTGTTTTTATACTGCCGCTATCCCCCGCCATACCCGCTTCACCACGGAAGGACGGCGTCACAATAGCGCTCGACGCGAAGGCGTGTTCCGTCAGAGGAAAACACAATCGCGCCGTCCTCGTCGGTGCGGCAAATCGCAGCGCCTGCGTCATGAAAACGCTTGACAATCTCAGGGCGCGGATGACCGAAGGAATTATCCGCACCAACAGAAAATACCGCCCACACGGGATGCACCGTCGCCACAAACGCAGGAGAACTCGACGTAGCGGAGCCGTGATGAGGGACTTGCAGCACAGTGCTTTCGAGGGCCGGGGACGGATATTTTTTTAGCAGCTCCGCTTCCTGTTCCTTCACGAGATCGCCGGTAAACAAAAAGGACGTAGTGCCATACGACACGCGATAGACATTTGACGCTTCGTTGCCCGTCGTTAAACTGACATTCTCCGGAGCGTGAAGGATTTCGACCCGTACGCCGTCCAGGTCAATAATAGAGCCTTCCCGCGCCGGAGAGAGTTTTGTCAGATCCGCCGCCTGCACCTCGGCGCCAAGGCTGCGGGCGTATTCAGTGCGCGGCTCATGACCTGTCCAAACAAAACCGACGGGAATATGACGCAGCAGGCTGCCCGCCCCAGCGGCATGATCCTCATGCGCGTGGGTGAGTAAAATAAAGTCCAGCGCCCATACGCCGTAATGACGAAGATATGGCAGATCAACCCTGGCTCCGACGTCAAAAACATTGTCGCGCACGCCGCCGGTGTCGATCATAAAAGCACGCCCGTGGGGCGTAACAACAAGCGCGGCATTTCCCTGATGGACGTCGATGAAATGAACCTTCATTTCCGCCGGTCGAGTCAGCTGCCAGATAAACACACCCGCCAGCACTAAAGCGCCCATACCGCCAAGGACGCCCCGGTGAGCCAGTATCCATGCCGCACAGGATTTTCTCCGCTCTTTTCCCTGCCCCCAAAGAGTTAGCCCTGCATAATACAATGCGCCCGAAAAGAATCCCAGGGAAGGAATATGCCATACGCCGCCCGGCAGCCGCGCCATGAAGCGCGACAACTCGTAGGTAAGTCCGAGCAGGATACTGTCTAATCCCAGAAAAAGCCGCCCCGCCAACGGACAGATCCACGCCAATATCCCCGCCGCCAACGCGGCGATCATCATGAATTCTAAGAGCGGGACAACGGTCAAATTCGCCAAAAGCGAGCTAAACGAGATCTGATTAAAATACCACGCCAAAAAGGGCAACGTCGCCAACTGCGCCGCCAGCGTAATGGACAGGCCCCCTCGGAAAAATTCCGGCCATCCAGCCAGAAGCTCCCGAAAGCGCGGCGTCAGATAGAGAAGTCCCGCCGTAGCGGCAAAAGAGAGCTGAAAACTAATATCGAAGAGAAGAAACGGCTGAATAAGAAGCATTCCCAGCCCAGTGACAGTTAAAATGCGCCTGGCATCCTTTTCCCGTTCCAAGACGACCGCGGCAAAGGTCAGACTGCCCATGACTGCCGAACGGACCACTGGCGGCACAAGTCCCGCCAAGAGACTGTAAAAAGCGATAACGGTGATGACCAGCCCCGACACCGCCAGACGCGGCAAGCGCAAAAATCCACCCAGCCACGCCATGACTGCCGCCAAAAGGCTGATATGCGATCCGGACACGGAAAGAATATGGACGATCCCCGTAGCCACAAAGGCCTCCGTCAGCTCCGGGCGAATCCCTTCATAGCCGCCAAAGAGTAAGGCAAAGAGCGCCGCAGCATCCGCCTGAGGCATAGCAGTTCGCAGAGCGGAGAGATAATGGCGGCGGACAGCTTCCGCCCATCGCAGTAAGCTATCGCCTTCCGTCGGCGTAATCTCGACTCCCGGCCGGCGCACGGAAAGCCGTGCCGTAATACCCTGCGCGCGGAGCCGACGCACCGAATCGATCTGCCCCGGATTATTGTACCGACGGGGGATCCGTATCTTCCCCGTCGCTCGAATACGGTCGCCGGCCTGCGCGGCGGTCATAACCGCTTCCTCGCCCAGGCGGTCATGAATAATGATTCCTCCGCTGGCAGGGTGTGTCTCTCCATCCGCGCCGCGAAACGCCTCCGCCTCCACTTCATACTGGACATGGCGAACCCCCGCCGTATCCTCGCTTAAGCGCGGCGCCGCGCGAAGTGTGCCGGTTACTTCCCCCGTTTCACCCGCCCAGCGGGAAATATCATTTCCCGAAAGACTGTCTGCCATTTCATAACGTCCAGCGCCTAAAAGCAGAAAAAGCACGAGAAAAGCTGCCCATGTCCATTTACTCTCCCGCCACAGGAGAATTCCCACCGCCAGGAAGGCCGCCGCCGTCAGCGCCAGCAGTGCC
>CAJPUA010000163.1 GCA_905373705.1 uncultured Schwartzia sp.
CTCCTTGAAGGCGATGTGGCAAAGGTGGGAATATTGGGGATGGGGAACGGCTTTTGGGCCGGGCGCGCCGCTTCTGATACGGCGGTGGAAGATATCCCCCTCGCTCCCGGGAAGACGCTCGCTGCGGTACACGCCTTCGCCCGGGTGGCGGATGCGGCATCCCAAGGGGAGACGATTCGCGCCCGGGTTGACGCTTTGGCGCGGCAAGGCGCGGCGGTTATCGTCGCCAGCGAAGCTTTCGGCGTCGACGCGCCGGAGGGAGAGCGCTTTGTCATGGATCTGGCGAGGGAAAAAGGCCTTTTCGCCACCGGCGGCCATGAGGTATCGCGTCTTTACGGGCTGAAGACGCGCACGCGCACTGCGGTCATTAACGGCAGCCTTATTCCAAAAATGATGGAAACGGCGGATATGACGGAGAACAGCGTGAGACGTTCGGGCATCACTGCGCCGCTTCTAATCATGCGCTGCGACGGCGGGGTCATGGCGGCGGACGAAGTGCGCCGCCGTCCGATCTTGACTATGCTTTCGGGGTTGGCGGCAGGCGTGGCGGGGGCGCTGATGTACGAAAAAATGTCGAACGGCATTTTCCTGGAAAGCGGCGGAACGTCGACGGATATTTCCGCCGTTCGGGACGGCCGAGTCATGGCGCGCGGCGGCGAGCTGGGCGGACATAAGCTGTACCTGCGGTCGCTGGACGTGCGGACGCTGGGCGTGGCGGGGGGCAGCATGATTCGCATCGCCGAGGGTAAAATCGCTGATGTTGGTCCGCGCAGCGCCCATATCGCGGGGCTTTCCTATGAAGCATTTGCCGCGCCTCTTGAATCGCCGGAGCTGGAGCTTTTGTCACCCTGTGCCGATGATGCGCCGGTATTTGCGGCGCTTCGGGGGAAAGACGGACGGCGCGTGGCGCTGACTCTCGCCGGGGCAGCGAATCTTCTCGGTCTGGTGCCGGAAGGGGATTATGCGCAAAGCGGGAATTTGGGTGCGGTTCGCGCCGCGTGGGAGGTCTTTGGGAAAGCTCTCGGCGTGACGGCGGAGGAAGCGGCGCGGCAGGCTATGGATCTGGTGACGGGCAAGGTGCGCGCCGTCGTCGAAGGTTTGATTGCCGATTACGATCTCCCGCGGGGCGAAGTGTTCCTGGCGGGAGGCGGGGGCAGCGCCGGGGTTATCGTGCCGTATCTGGGGCGGACGATGGAGGCTTCATGGCGGATCGTCAAGAACGCCCCCATCATCTCGACGATCGGCGTGGCGCTGGCGATGGTCCGAGAATCTGTCGAGCGTACCGTGGCTAATCCGGGCGGCGAGGCGGTGCGCTCGATTCGCCAAGAAGCTATCGAGCGGGTCATGAAGTCGGGGGCGCGGGAAGAAACCGTCGAGGTTACGGTCGAGGTTGACGCGAAGGCGAATATCCTGCGGGCGACGGCGATGGGCGCGACGGAGATAAAAGCCGGCGCTCACGCGGCTAAGACGCTGGCGGAGCGCGAGCTTCACGCGATCGCCGTTCGCTCGTTGGATCTCTCCGAGGCGGCGGTAACGAAGCTGGCGGCGGTAGGGCGATGGTATGTTTTCGAAGGGGTGCGCAAGGAGCGTGCGCTGGGCGTTTTTAACCGGCGACGCCACTTCCTGCGCGTCCTTGATCGCGGCGGCGTGATTCGCTTGCGGCGCGAAGGATTGGGCGTGGCGGTGACAACAAAGGAAAAGCTCGCGAGCGCGCTGGATGTTCTCTTGGAAGAAACGATGGAATATGGCACGGTGGGCGGCCAGCTTCCGGCGCTGTTCGCCTATTATGGGGAAAAACAGCTCGACCTGTCGGGGCTTATCAGCCGTGAACAGCTCGACGAAGTTCTGGCGATGGAGATGGACGGGCGCGCCGACGACGACTCGATCGCTTTGCTGGCGGTTCGCTGAGCGCGGCGGGGCGGGTGTGAGATAGAAGGTGACGGCATGAGTGATACGGAAAATCTTGGACAGGCGAATACGAACAGCGAAAAAAGGGCGGAAAAACGGGACTGGCTCGCTGAGATACTCCTGAACGCGACGAGCGAGCGGCGGCGGATCAACAGCATTAAGCTGCCGGACGAACCGGATTTTAAGGATCGGCCTGCCCGCGTGGATGAGGGGCAGTTCCAAAATTCCGTCGGCACTCTGCTGGGCGAGTTCGGTGATAAATTGGAACGGGCGGAAAAGGAGAAACAAGCGGAAATCAAGGAGAAAGGGATCGAGGCAGTGGACGAAACGGCCGCCATCCGCGGCTCGAACTCCGTCCATACCTGGAGCAGCTGACGCGGGAAGGGCGGCGGAACGTGGCGGACTACGCAGTATTCGATATTGGCGGGACAGCGATTAAATACGGCGTTACGGACGGCGGCGGGTGCTTTCGGGAAAAAGGGCAGACGCCTAATCCGGCGCGAACGGACGGCGTGGGCGCGATGATCGCACTCTTGACGGCGCGCCTTCGCGCTTATAAAAAGGCGTATCCGTTGGCGGGCGTCGGCGTGTCGACGGCGGGCGTCGTCGATCCCGCGTCGGGAGCTATTGCCTATGCTTCGGAAAATATCCCCGGCTATCGTGGAACCCGGCTGAGGGAAATCCTTGCGCAAGCCGCCGCGCTTCCGGTCGCTGTGGAAAATGATGCGAACTGCGCCGCTCTCGGCGAGTATTGGCTGGGGGCGGGGCAGGGCGCGTCCCCTTTGGTCATGCTGACTCTGGGGACGGGCGTTGGCGGCGCGCTGCTGATTTCGGGCGAGATCCTGCGCGGGGCGCTCGGCTTCGCCGGAGAGGTGGGCTATTTGCCGCTTGGCGGCGGCACTTTGGAAGAGCTGGCCTCAGCAGCGGCGTTGCGGCGCGCGGTGGCGACAGCGAAGGATTTGCCGGAGGACGCGGTAGACGGCGAGATGGTATTCGCTTGGGCGAGAGCTGGAGACGCTGCGGTACAGGAGGCGCTTCGCCAAATGATGCGCCGTCTGGCGCGAGGGATTGCGATGATCTGCTACACCGTAAACCCGGCCACAGTCGTCATTGGCGGAGGAATATCGGCGGAAGGCGCATACCTTCGCCCGCTCCTTCACGAGGCGCTGTCCGAGACGCTTCTGCCGGAAATCTTTGCCGGTACGAAGTTCCGCTTCGCCCGCTTAGGAAACGACGCCGCTCTCTTGGGCGCGCTTTATCATCTGCGGAGCTTTTCAACGCGCGGCTTAGCGGGCGGAGAAAAGGCGGAGCCGCCGTAAATGCCTGATTACGCCGGGAAAGCAAAGTTTTTCGCGAAACAGAGAGAAAGCTGTCGACCTGTTTTTGCGGGGTGGGGACATTTTTCCGTTAAGCGTAATTTCTCCAGAATAAAATAAAAATTGCCGATCTGTTTTCAAAGCAACGACCGACACAGGAGGCGGAAAGATGAACGTCAGGATCAACGATTCCTATGAAGAGATGAGCGCGGCGGCGGCGGAATTCGTCATCGGTCAGCTCCATCATAAGCCGGACAGTGTGATCGGACTGGCGGCAGGCGGGACGCCGTGCCTGCTCTACCAAATGCTGGGCGAGGCTTGCGCGGCGGGGAAGGTAGATTTTTCCCGCGTGCGGACGTTCAGCCTCGACGAGTACATCGGGCTGGCGGCGGATGATCCGCAGAGTTACCGGTACTTCATGCAGAAACGGCTGTTCAGTCAGGTGAATATCCCAGCGGGGCGGATTGAGGCGCCGGACGGCATGGCGGACGACGTCGCGGCGGAGTGCGCCCGCTACGGGGCGGCCATCGAAGCGGTGGACGGCATCGATCTCATGATCCTTGGCATTGGGGCAAACGCTCACATCGGCTT
>CAJPUA010000164.1 GCA_905373705.1 uncultured Schwartzia sp.
GTTCTGGCAAATGGTAAAAGGGGCGTTGCTCCGGCAGAAGGGCCGGTTCCTGCTCATCGCGCTGACCGTGGCGCTGGGCGTTTCGCTGGCGACGGCGATGCTCGATGTGGCGTTCGATGTGGGGGAAAAGGTCAATCAGGAGCTTAAAGCCTACGGCGCGAATATTACCGTGACGCCGCGCACCCAGCGGGTGCTGAAGGACGTCTACGGGCTGGATGAAAGCGCCGGGCGGCGTGATTATCTGCGCGAGCAGGATCTCGGCAATATCAAGACAATTTTCTGGACGAATAATATCGTGGCTTTCGCGCCGTTCCTCGAGGAGAAGCTGACTCTCGCCGACGGCACTGAGGCGCCGGTACTCGGGACGTGGTTTGAGAAGAATCTGACGCTTCCCACAGGCGAGACGACAACGACCGGCGTAAAAGAGATGAAGTCCTGGTGGCAGGTTGAGGGCAGCTGGCCGGCGGACGACGGCGAAGCCGTCATGGTGGGAAAGAAGCTGGCGGCAAAGTATGGATTAAAACCCGGCGATACGGTCACGGGACGGGATGCGGCAGGCGCGGAGCAAAGGCTTTCCGTCTGCGGTATCGTGAGCGGCGGAGCTGCGGAGGAGGACGAAATCATCGCTCCTTTGGCGCTGGTGCAGCGGCTTACAAATCTCGCCGGGAAGGTGTCCTCGGTGGAGGTCAGCGCCATCACGACGCCGGAGAATGATCTGGCGCGCAAGGCGGCGGCGAATCCCAAAGCGCTCTCCCAGCGCGAGTATGACATCTGGTACTGCACGGCTTACGTCGGCTCTATCGCTTACCAGATTGAAGAAGTGATCCCCGGCTCTGTTGCCCGCCCGGTGAGGCAGATCGCCGAGTCGGAAGGGAAGATCCTTGATAAGACGCAGCTTCTCATGCTTCTCATTACGGTGTTGAGTCTGCTCTCTTCGGCGCTTGGGGTGTCGAATCTTATCAGCGCCAACGTTATGGAGCGCAGTCGGGAGCTGGGCCTTTTGAAGGCTTTGGGAGCTTCGAATCTTGCCGTGTCCCTCCTGGTCCTGGCGGAGCTTTTTGCCGCCGGCATTGTGGGCGGCGTCGCCGGGTATTTCGCCGGCCTGGGCTTTGCCCAGCTTATCGGGAAGACGGTATTCGGTTCCGGCATCGCGGTCAATCTGACGGTTATTCCGGTCGTCGCGCTGCTTTTGACCATCGTGCTTCTGGGTGGAAGCGTGCCGGCGATACGGCTCCTGTTGTCGCTGCAGCCGGCGGAAGTCCTTCATGGCAGGTGATATGAATTGATGGCGAAATATAAAATGTTTCTGGTGATGGTGCTGTCGTCGATGACGCGGCGCAAAGCGCGTCTTTTTATCACGCTATTGGCCGTGGCCATCGGCGCGACGATCATCTCCGGCATGATCACGGTCTATCAGGAGGTTCCGGCGCAGATGGGGCGCGCCTTCCGTGCCTACGGAGCGAATCTTCTTCTGCTTCCGGCGGGCGAGCGGGAAAACCTGACGGAAGACGAGCTGAAGAAGGCGCAGACCGCGCTCTCCGGGTACGAGATCGTCGGCGCGGCGCCCTTTCTTTACGATAATCTGGCTGTCAATAAACAATCGGTCATCGTCGGGGGGACAGATTTTACCGAGTTAAAGAAGGTCAGCCCGTATTGGCAGATTGAGGGCGATTATCCCGAGGACAGAAAAAAAGAGATCCTTTTAGGCGCGGAATTTGCGCAGAAGCTCGGGGTGAAGCTGGGGCAGACGGTGACCCTCAGCGCCGGGGAGGGAAAGCGCATGGCGAACTACACGGTCTGCGGCATTGTTCGCACCGGGGGCAAGGAAGAGCAGCTCGCCTATGTGGCGCTTCCCAACTTGCAGCAGCTTACCGAACATCCGGGCGCGATCAGCCTGGCGCAGCTCAGTATCGTGGCGGACGGGGAGAAGCTGGACGCTGTGACCGGGCTCATCACCCGGCAAGCGCCGGAAATTGCGCCGCAGCCGGTCAAGCAGATTGCCCATGCCGAAGGCACCGTCCTCGGTAAGCTTCAGGCTCTGGTCTTTCTGGTGACGGTGGTCGTGCTGGTGCTGACGCTCATCTGCGTGAGTACGACGATGATGGCGGTCGTGACGGAGCGCCGCAAGGAGATTGGTCTTAAGAAAGCGCTCGGCGCTGACAATCGCGACATCATTCTGGAATTTCTTGGCAACGGATGCCTTTTGGGCGCCTTTGGCGGAATTATCGGCGCGGGGTTGGGCTTTTTGTTCGCGCAAAGCGTCAGTCTGCACGTCTTTGGCCGAGGGATCGAGTTTTCGCCCTTGATCGCGGTCGTTTCCCTCGTGATGTCGATCATTATTACCGGGCTGGCCAGTCTGGTGCCAGTGCGAATCGCGACGCAAGTCGATCCGGCGATTGTTTTGCGCGGAGAGTGAGGAGGAGCTTATGAGCCTGTTAGAATTGAAAGACGTGACAATGGACTATGGCGGAAAGGTCAAGGCGCTCGACGACATCAATTTGTCCGTCGAGGCGGGCGATTGGCTGGCGATCATGGGGCCGTCCGGATCCGGCAAGACGACCCTGATGAATATCATCGGCTGCATGGACACGCCGACGGCGGGGACGGTGGTGCTGGACGGCGTCGACCTGACGCAGGCGACGCGCCCAGAGCTTACCCGTGTCCGCCGGGACAAGATCGGAATTGTGTTTCAGCAGTTTCACATGGTTCCTTACCTGACGGCGGTAGAGAATATCATGGTGGCGCAGTATTACCACAGCCTGCCCGACCGGGAGGAAGCGCTGGCGGTGCTGGAGCGAGTCGGGCTTCGGGATCGCGCCGATCATCTCCCCAGCCAGCTTTCCGGCGGCGAACAGCAGCGCGTCTGCATTGCCCGGGCGCTCATCAATTACCCGGTGCTTATCCTTGCCGACGAACCTACCGGCAACCTCGACGAAGCGAATCAGAAAATCGTTATGAAGATTTTCCACGAACTGCACGACGAGGGACATACGATCCTGACCGTCACACATTCGCCGGAGGTAGGCGCCGAGGCGAAGCACTGCATTATTATCGAGCACGGACACATCAAACAATGAGGAAGGTATCGCTATGAGAAAAATTATGACCGGCGGCTTGCTTCTGGTCGCGCTTCTCGCCCTTGCCGGATGCGGGCAGGAGAAAAAGCCTGAGTCGGCGAAGCCGGCGGCCGCAGCTTTTGACATGAGTAAAGCGAAGGACGGCACTTACACGGCGGAAAGCGCTACCGACAGCCACATGGGGCGCGGCCGTCTTACCGTCGTCATCAAGGACCATAAGATCGTGGCGGCAGATTTCATCGGCCTTACGCCGGACGGCGCAGTAAAGGATAATACCTACGGCATGACAAATGGCGAAGTAAAGGATGAGCGCAAGTACAAGATTGCACAGAGCGCCCTCAAGGCGAATAATTCCTACGCGGCACAGCTTTTGGAAACGCAAAAGCCGGGGGAAGTGGACGCCATCGCCGGGGCGACCGTGTCCTACGATCAATTTATGGAAACGGCGCAGAATGTTCTTGAACAATCGCAGAAATAAACGGCCGTCGGTACTGGCCGCCGTTGTTTTGGCCGCGCTGGCGCTTTTCGCGCTGCGCGGTTTTTTGCCGTGGGGAAACGGCGACGCCACGCCAAGCGGCGCAGCGTATGAAGCTCTTGTTATCGTGGACGGCGCGCCGTATCGGAGAATTCCTCTCGTCAGCGGCGCGCCGCGGGAAACTTTTACCGTCGAAACGGCCAGGGGAAAAAATATTATTACTGTCGAAAACGGTGCGATCGCCGTCATGGAC
>CAJPUA010000165.1 GCA_905373705.1 uncultured Schwartzia sp.
GAGCAAGCGCGATAGCCGCCGCTCGCGCGGCATCCACGCTATCCGTGGCGTCGACGCCGCGCACCCCGTCTCTCGCCCGCCCGCTCGCCAGCCCCCAGAGATTGGCGAGGGCGATGATTTCCGAAGCATTGCCCCGGATAACGCCGGGGCGATACGCCTGAAACCCGCGCAGGATTTTCCTGCGCAGAGCGCCCAGCCCGATTCCCACCGGGTCGAGGACCCACGGCTTTCTCTCCGTCTGCAAAGCCCGCACAGTGCGGGGCAACGTTTCTTCATAAACTGGAAGCAGAGTTCCCATATTGATATACATAGCGCCCGCGAGATGCGCCATCCCCTCGCCCTCGTCCGGCAGATAGATCATCGCCGCCGAGCCGCCGACGGCGAGCTGCGCGTTCGCCACCAGATTGACCGTCACCGTGTTTGTAATCGAGGCCGCCATCGGGTTTTCCTTTTTCACCCGCAGCGCCGTTTCCTGCAAATCACTGCGCAGTTTTTCCTCCGTCATCATATTAAAGCCGCCTTCCCATAAAGAACGCCATGCTCTCCTTACGCGAGCATGGCGCGTACTTCCCGCATAAGTGAAAATTATCCGGCTGTCGCCGCTGAAACCGGCGCGCCCATACCGAATAACTCCATCTGGTCGCTCTCGCTTATGCCTTCCAGACAACCATGTTCCCGCAAAAGTTCAACATTCGTTTTCGATACCACGGTGCGTTTTTTCAAGTCGGCCACCGAAGTGAAAGCGCCCTCTTTACGCGCTTTCACAACACTGTGCGCCGCCACAGAACCAAAGCCTTTCAGCGACGTAAACGGCGGCAGGAGCGATCGCTCCCGGATGATAAACTCCTCCGCCGCCGAGCGATACAGATCCACCGGCTCAACAGAGTAGCCCCGCAGGTACATCTCCCACGCCAGCTGTAAAACGACGATCAGCTCTTTTTGCCTTTCGTCGGGCTTTTCCACTGCTTCCAATTCACGGAGCGCACGCTGAATCTTTTCCTTCCCTCCGGCAATGATGTTGACGTCGAAAGCGTCGGCGCGAATCGAAAAATACGCCGCGTAAAAAGCCAGCGGATAGTGAACTTTGCAGAACGCGATACGGTACGCCATCATGACATAGGCTGTCGCATGGGCGCGGGGGAAAAGATATTTTATCTTCTGGCAGGCGCCGATGTACCAGTCGGGTATGCCGCCCGCTTTCAGCTTCTCTACGACGTCGGGCTTTATCCCCTTGCCCTTGCGCACCTGCTCCATGGTATTAAACGCCAGCAGAGGGTCGATCCCTTTATGGATAAGGTACATCATAATGTCGTCCCGCGCCGATATGGCGTCGCGCAGCGTACACGTCCCCGCGCGGATAAGCTCCTGCGCGTTGTCGAGCCAGACGTTCGTACCGTGAGAAAAGCCGGAAATACGAACCAGATCGCTGAAGCAGGAAGGGTGCGTATCGTCGATCATCTGTCGGGTAAAACTGGTGCGAAATTCTGGAATACCAAAGGTTCCGCTCGTCGCTCCCAGCTCCTCAGAGGAAAGCCCCAGCGCTTCGGTCGAATGGAAAAGGCTCAGCGTCGCCGGATCGTCAAAGGGAATTGTCTGAGGATCGCGATGAGTCAATACTTCCAGCATTTTAATCATCGTAGGATCGTCGTGCCCCAGATTATCGAGCTTGACTAAGCGGCTGCTGATCGAATGATAATCGAAATGTGTCGTTATCGTATTGGAATCCTTCTTGTCCGCTGGTCGCTGCACAGGAGTAAAGAAGTGAATGTCCATATTACGCGGCACTACCATGACCCCGGCGGGATGTTGTCCCGTGGTGCGCTTCGTTCCCAGACAACCGTTGACGATCCGCTGGAGAAAGGCACTGCGCTTCTTTTGTCCGCGCTCCTCGTAAAATTTCCGTACATAGCCGTACGCTGTTTTATCCGCGACCGTCGTTATCGTACCGGCACGGTAAGCGTTGTCCTTGCCGAAAAGCTCGGAAGTATATTTCTGCGCCCGCGCCTGATAAACACTGGCAAAATTCAGATCGATATCCGGCACCTTGTCGCCGTCGAATCCTAAAAAGACTGCGAAAGGAATATCGTGTCCGTCTTTGATGAGCGGCGTTTCGCAGACCGGGCATTTTTTATCCGGCAGATCGAAGCCGCTGCCATAGGAACCATCCTCGACGAATTCGCTGTGCTGGCAGTGAGGGCAGCGCCAGTGCGGCGGCAGGGGATTGACCTCGGTAATACCGGTCATCGTGGCGATAAAGGACGATCCGACGGAGCCGCGGGAACCGACGAGATAACCGTCGATGTTCGATTTCTTCACCAGCTTATGCGCAATGAGGTACAGCACGGAAAAACCATGTTCGATGATGGGTTTTAACTCCTGATCGAGGCGCGCCTGAACAACAGCGGGCAGATTTTCGCCATAAAGCTCATGCGCCCGGGCATAGGACATGGAACGTATCTGCTCGTCGGCGCCCGGGATCATCGGGGAATAGAGCTTGCCCTCGGCGGGAATCGGATGGAATTTTTCCACCATGGCGGCGATGCGCCGGGGATTCGTAACGACCGCTTCATACGCCAGCTCTTTGCCAAGATATTCAAATTCTTTGAGCATTTCCTCCGTCGTTCGCAAAAAGAGCGGCGGCTGTAAATCGGCATCCTCAAATCCCTTGCCCGCCATGATGACGGCGCGGTAAATTGAGTCCTCGGCATTCAGAAAATGGACGTCGCAGGTCGCAATCAGCATTTTTCCCAGCTTCTTCGCCAACTCCGCCACTTTCAGATTGATTTTCTTCAAATCTTCTTCGTCCCGCACATCGGGAAATTCATCGCTGCGCACAAGAAACGCGTTGTTGCCAAGGGGTTGGATCTCCAAATAATCGTAAAATCCGGCGATTTCCAAGAGTTCTTCTTCACTTCGATGCGCTACGATCGCGCGGATCAGCTCCCCAGCTTCACAGGCCGAGCCGATGATCAGCCCTTCGCGCAGCTCCTTCAAAATCGCTTTAGGAATCCGCGGCTGACGATGGAAGAAGCGCAGATGGGAAAGCGATACCAGCCGATAGAGATTGTGCAGGCCTTCCTTATTCTTCGCCAGCAAAATAATGTGATTGGCGAAGCGCTGTTTGTAATCCTCGCCGGTCAAATATCCTTCCATACCGTAGATCACTTTGATATCGAGTTTTTCGTTGACAACGGTATTCATCGCTTCGGGAAAAGCCTGTACGACGCCATGATCGGTAATAGCGACAGCTGGCCATCCCCAGCGGGCCGCTGTCTTTATCAAGGTCTTGGGCGGAACGACCGCGTCCATCATGCTCATCTGCGTGTGAGCATGAAGCTCCACCCGCTTTTCCGGCGCGTCGTCCATGCGCGTGGCGACGGTTTCTTCCTTTACGCTGTTGGCGAATAAAACGAGATCATTCAGAAACGTATCGAAGCGTACTGATCCGCGAATCCGCACCGCAAGGCCGGGCTTTAGTGCCGCCAATATCCGGCTGTATTCGTCGTGGTCGCGGAAAAAGGCCTTCACCGTGATACCTTCTGCTAAATCCGCCACATCAAAAACGAGCAGATTCGTTTCCTTCATTTCTCGGCCGTCGACCGCTTCGATGACGCCGGTAACGACGACATTTTTCATCTCGTTTTTAATTTCGTCGATGGGCATCGCATCGCCCGCGACACCGCCGCCAAAGAGGCACCCCGGCGCCGTTTCCCCCCGACGGCTCCGGCCTTTGGCGCGTCCGTTTCCGTTCCGAGGCGCGGCAACGGAC
>CAJPUA010000166.1 GCA_905373705.1 uncultured Schwartzia sp.
GCGGATACGGCGGATGTCACGGCGGCCATAGAGGAGATCGGTGCTGTCGTTGAAGAGAACGGCGGTGACATTGACGGTGGCGTCAAGTTTTTTTTCCTTTTCAATCATCGAATTAAAGCCGCCGATGGTGTCCGATTCAAGACCGCTCATCGAGCCGCTTTTGTCGATGACGAGGACGAGTTCAACGTGGTCGATTTTCTCCCGCCGAGTATCTTTAGCGGCCTCCGCGGGAAGAGCGGCGGTCAAAAAAGCGCAAAGAAAACCGGCGAATAGAGCGAGAAGAAAATTTTTTCGCATAGCTGAGTCTCCTTTCTGCTTGCGGCTGAGATTTTTTGCCGGCGTACTGTATATGACAGAAAGACGCCGACTTGCTGAAGATGAGAATGCTGCTGCGATAAAAGCAAAGGAGGCTGCCGTCCGAAGCGGAGTTTCCCTTCGTCTGGCAGCCTCCCTTTGCCTTATTCCGCGGTCGAAGCTACTTCGTTAAGCCCCTTCATCAACGCGTCAACATCGATACCATGCGCCATCGCGCCCTGTTCGATATTTTCAAAATGCGACGCGGCGCAGCCGAGGCAGCCCATGCCGGCGCTCATGAACACTTCTACGGTATCCGGATATTTCTGGACAACCTCCATAATGCTCATATCTTTGGTAATCGTCATCTAAAACCCTCCTATCTGAATCGATGATCTGCCCATAAGAGTCTTGCACCCCCATTATACCCCAAGCTCTTAATGAAGGCAACACTTCTCTTGCTGCTACCGTCGTCAACCGAAAAGCGCGGCGGCTTCACTCTTCTTCCTTGTCCGGCGTTTCGGCGTTCGCTTCCGTATTTTGGGAAATGGTCAGACCGGCGGCTTTTTCATAGGCGGCTTCGACTACGCTGCCGGGTGGAATGGGCTGAAAGTTTGCGTTCGCTGAGGGGACGTCTTTCTCATCGAGAAGATTATTTTTTTCGCCGAAGATTTTCGTGTGGACGATGGCGTAAGTACCGGCCTCCTGATGGAAAGCGAGCGTTTCTTCCAAGTGAAACGCCGGCAGGTCGGAAGCAGTGGCGGCATAGCGTTCTTTAAGCTTTTCGCGGAGCTGGGGATTGAGCGCCGAAATACGCAGGTTAATGGAAATGAGATCGCTGCCCGGCACGGCATGCGTGATGGATGATTCTTCGTAATCGTAAGTGCCAATGTCGTTTTGCAAAAGCGGCGTCCACCGCGCTTCTTCCTGCTCTTCCGGGGAGAGGCGTTCTTCGGGGATCATGCGAATGTGCCATTCGCCGGGGGCATCGATCCCCGTTGTGTCCTCGGGTGCGGCGGCCTCTGCCGGAGCCGTTGCAAAGGCGGCCAGCGTCAGGGTGAGGACGCCCAGTTGTTTAATCGTCATAGAGAAGTTCCTCCTGTCTTTGAATATATCGTATCGCTGTTCATTATAGCAAATATACTCAAAAGAATAAAGGAGGCTCCAACTATAATCAGCAGGGAAAGTGCAGCTTTACCGCCGTATTATTTTGCCAATAAGGCAGCAAACTTTTTCGTAAGATTATGGAGGCTTCCTTGTCGGTTGCTTCCTTCTATACTGTTTGTTTGCGGCGGTTATTTTTTATCACTTGCAATCACCGGAGGAGGCTTTTATAATGAGGAATAGATTAAAGGCATAGATCCGGCGGACCCTTTCCTTTTGCCTTGGCAAGCGGTGCCGATGTCTGCTTAGCCGTGGAGATAGCCTGACCGCTGGGACGCGCTGCGAATATCTGACAAAGATGGTTTTCTTCGCTGCTGTATTTTGCGCGCCTGGCAGGGAGATTTCCAGGATGGGGAGGATCGTATTCGCCGCGGTCGAGGGAGAACATTGCATGACTATGATCGTAATGAATATTGGCGGGATGCCGGTATATCTCTTCGGATGCATCGTCGCCGCGGGACTTCTGGCGGGGCTTTTGCTGGTGCGATGGAGCGCCTGGCTCTATGAAGAGACGTTCGCGGTGGCGGTCGATATTTTATTGGCCGCTATTTTACTGGGGCTGGTGGGAGCGCGCGCCGGGTACGTGCTGCTTAACTGGCCGAATTTCGCGTCGCAGCCGGCGGAAATATGGCGGCTGTGGGAAGGCGGCTATTCGACTTACGGTGCCGGCATCGGCTTTTTGACCGCCGTATTTCTTACCTGTCGGACGAGGGGAGCGTCAGCGTGGCGATGGCTCGACATTTTTACACCGTCGCTCACCTTGCTGCTGGTTTTTTACGCCTTCAGCACGTTTCTTTTGCAAGCGGTGATCGGTACGCCGTTACCGCTTAATCTCCCCAATGATCATACGCTGGCGGAATATGTTGAGTTTGGCTATCGGCCGTCGGGTTTTGAGGAATATCGGTATTTTCGGCCCGTCGCCCTCTATCAGACGGGGCTTTATCTGGCGATTTTTTGGGGGATAATGTTCATGACGCTGCCCGAGGCGCGAGGGCGCCTTTGGCAGCCGGGCGGATTGTTTTTGATAACGGCGGTTTCTGCGGCCATGGTGCGTTTTGCCAGCGGCTTTTTCTATTTATCGACGTTGCCCGGCTTGCATCGAGGGCAAATATTAGCGCTTCTTTTCGCGGGGGCGGCGCTGTTGACGTTCTGGCGCCGGCAGCGCCGCCTGCGGTGAAAAAGTGAAGAAGGAGAGGACATAAGATGGGGATGGAGTATAAAAAAACAGGAGAGCGCGTCGGCTTTGGGAAACGGCTTTTGCTGCTCTTCTTTTTAATTCTTTTGCCGCTTCTTTTAGCTTCGCCGCACCGTCTGACCGCGCGGCCGGGATTAGACAGCGTAAACGGCCCGAAAGTTATTGTGCTGAACTATCATAAAATTGATAATATGCACATTTCCCTTTCGGTCAAGCCGGAGGATTTCGAGCGGCAGATGAAATATTTGACAGAGCATAATTTTCACTCCATTACGCCGCAGGAGCTTTACGCCGCGCTTGTTGACGGGGCGGAGCTGCCGGAAAATCCGGTGCTGATCACGTTTGACGACGGCTATATGGACAATTATACGAACGCCTATCCGATTCTGAAAAAATATGGCTTGAAAGCGACGATCTTCGTCATTACCGGCTTTCTTGACCGCGCTCAACCCGGCTATTTCACCTGGGGGCAGGCGGCGGAGATGGAGGCCAGCGGTCTCATCAATATCGAGTCTCACACCGTCACGCACACGTCGCTGACGGACCTGACGGAAGAGCAGGTGAAGATGGAGCTGGAACGATCGAAAAACGATATCGAGCGGCGCCTGGGCAAGCAGGTAGATTTCCTTGCTTATCCTACAGGGACTTATAACCTGCATATTGCCGCGCTGGTGAAAGAGGCCGGTTATAAAGGAGCGTTTACAGTAAAGTACGGCAACGTCGACCGGGCGAGTAATGTGTTCGCGATAGAGCGGGTGCCGGTCTTTCACACGGAGAACACTTACCGCTCCTTTTTGGAGAGGCTTCAGTATATACCGATTTTTGAACGGTTAGGATGGATTAAAAGCTAAAAATAAATAGAAAGTCCTAGAAGCGCTCCGGGAAAATTCCCGCGAGGGCTTCTTTTTTATTTGGCAAAAATGAAAGGAAATATCAAATTAGACAAAATATAGTGGATGAAGAAAAAAAGATATGAATATCTTGTGGGAGGAGATGAGACATCGAAAGGGTTGAAAAGTGCTGGAAAAATGGCGAGCGAATGAGAGATATAGCCCAAGAAAAGCCGAAAAAACAACATTTAGAATGGGTGTTCCCTAAAAAG
>CAJPUA010000167.1 GCA_905373705.1 uncultured Schwartzia sp.
CCCCTGGACTCCACGCTGGCGAAAGAGGAGCTGGAACGCCTGAGAGACGACGTGGCGCCGCCGGAGAAAGGCCGCTGGAATATCCGGCTCAAATGGTATTATCTCCTGACGGCAGGGTTAGGCGTGCTGACGTTATTTATTTCTTTGTACGGGGCGACGGAAGTACAAAACGCGTACAGCGGCGCAGGCGGGGTGCGCCGCCAGCCTTCACCGCTGGCGTTCTTCCTGCCGTTTTTCGGGATTGGGAGCTTGGGCGTTCTCGTCTACCTGGCGATCGACGCGCTCTGCGCTTTTCGGTTCCGTCCGCGGGGTTCGCATCGCCGTATTCATTTTATCCTGAATTTCCTGCTCTATCTGGCGATTGTCCTCGGCTGGCCGCTCGCCATCGCCGTGCTGGAAACCTTCGGAAGAAAGTGAGAGGAGCGCGCGGTGGCATTGGACAAGAAGGCGCGAGCGGGGATCGAGCGGACGATTGACGAGCTGAAAAAACGTTTGCCGCTCGATTCTAACGACCTCGATTATGAAACGCATCTTCATGCTATTCGCATGCTGCAGTGCGTGTTAGACCGGGCGGCTAAGAGCGCAGTGCAGTCGGGAAAGGGATAGTTTCAGGGAAAAATCATTCCGCAGAGGGAAAATAAAAAGTCAATTGGAAAATTCTGGGAGAGAAAGGGGCAGAAGGGATGTCAGAACGGATGACGATGCCGGAAGTGCTGAAAGAATTTGGAACGCCGCTGCTTCGGCTGGATGTGCACGCGACGCGGACGGAGTGTGAGCGTCTGCGCGAGAAATTGCAGGCGGTGCGGGATGTGAGCCATGGCGAAGAGACGGGGTATCTTGATATCGAGTGCAAGTTGTTTATCGATGTTGACGATATTGACCGCTATTTGTCGGGGGAGCTCGATACGTTGGGTGAAATCTACGCTTTCCCGGAGGATATTAAAGCGTACCGGGGGGATGAAGGATGAGAAAGCGTATTTTGGCCGGGTTGGGAGCGGTATTTATCGCTTTGACGGCGATTGCGGCTGTACCGGAGACAGCGGACGCCGCCCGCGGAGGAGCGCGCATTTCCGCGCCGCGTATCGGCGGCGGTACGCACCGCGCCGCGCCGTCGGCGCAGCCGCGCGGCAATACGACGGCGCGCCCCAATCAGGAGTATAAACCGTCGAAGCCGGGAACAGCGGCAAATCCATCGCGACCGACAGCTCCGTCCGCGGCTCCGGCTACGTCCTCGGGGACGCGCTGGGGAGGTATTATGCGAAACATCGGTCTTCTGGCAGGCGGCATGATGCTTGGGAGCCTGCTGGGGCATCTTTTCGGCTTTGGCGCCAGCGGTTTTATGGCGGATGTTTTGGGACTTTTGATGAACGGTATTCTGATTTACGTCGGGATCCGTCTCGTCCTTTGGCTTATCGCCAAGTTTAGGGGAAATGGCGCAGAGCGGTCGCCTTATCAGAGCGCAGAGCGTTCCCCATACACCGGGGTATCGCGCCGGGAAGAAGCGCCAATACAGGATATTCGCCCCCGTCAGAAAAGCGATAAGGGTGGAACGGACTACGAGCCCCGGCGCACCGCTGAATGGTATCGCCGTCATTGAGGCCGGCGACTGCGATTGAGGAGATGTTTCATATGCGGGAAAGAACACGGCAGGCGCCTGACGCGTTGGTGGAACGTTATCCGGCGCTGGCGGTCTGCCACGCTGACATTCTGGCGGCGACGGAGGCGCTTTGCCGGACCTTCGCCGCGGGGAAAAAGCTCCTTATCTGTGGCAATGGCGGCAGCGCGGCGGACGCGGGCCATATCGTCGGGGAATTGATGAAGGGCTTTTTGAAGCCGCGGCGACTTGCGCCCGCGATGAGAGAAAAGCTCCGGTCGTTGTTTCCGGAAACGGCGGACTACGTGGGTGAGAACTTACAGGGAGCGCTTCCGGCGGTTTCATTGGTTGACGCGGCGGCGCTCAATACCGCCTTCGCTAACGATCAGGCGCCCGATCTCGCGATGGCGCAGCAGGTTTTCGGCCTCGGGCAGGAGGGGGACGCGCTTCTGGGCATCAGCACGTCGGGGAATTCTGCTAACGTTTTATACGCCATGCAGGTCGCCCGGTTGCAGGGGCTCACGACGATCGGCCTGACCGGCGAAACAGGCGGGCGGTTAAAGGCGTTGGCCGATATTGCCATCTGCGTGCCGGAGCGGGAGACGTTTAAGATTCAAGAGTACCATCTGCCTGTTTACCATGCTCTTTGCATCGCTTTGGAAGAGGAGTTTTTTGGCGGAGAGGCGTAAAACGGGCAGGGATTTTGGAAAAAATAACGAAATAATTTAACAAAGGGAAGGAGATGTTTTACGGAAAGGAGGCGCGCTATGCGGCGGCGAAAAAGCAAAGGCTGGGCGTATTTGAGGAGGGGCCTGTGCTTTGTCGCGGCGTTTTTGCTGTTGACGGCGGGGTCGGCACGGGCGGAAAAGAACGATTGGGCCGCCGGGAATTATGATTTTTCCGCGGTGCAGCGCGTCCTGATCCTCGATTTGGCCGGCGAGGATCTGCCGGAGAATATCATTGAACGGCGTAAAGCGGAAGAGAACTACGCTCGGTTCGCAAAGGAGAAACTGGGGGCGCGGGTGATTTCGCTGGAAGAAGCGGCGCGCCTTATGGGGCCGCAGATCAGGATCGATGTGACGGCGCTGCTCGCGTCTGATCGGTCGAAGGCCGCGGCGTTGATTCGTACCCACGCGCAGGTTGTCGCCGATATTTGGGTCGAAGGCCGCGTCGAGACGTGGGAGGACGATTCCTACATTTCTCCGGCGCACACGGAATGGGAGCAGCGCGCGTATACCCGTATCATTAAGGACAGCGAAGGCAAGACGCTGGAGGAGACATATTACGTCACCGTGCCGGTGACGTATCCCGCCCGCCGGGTCTGGTACTCCGATATTCACGTCGCCTTTGCGGTGCACGAGGCAAAAAGCGGTCAGCTCATCATGGGGCGGGAGGATGATCGCCAGCGCGAGGGTACCAACGCGCAGGACGGCATGTTTAAGCGGATATGTAAGTCGTTTTACAGTGCTTTAGGCGCCAGGATCAAAGGCTGAATATAGCGAGAAAAAGAATGTTTCCCCGCGAAAGGAGGAATGGCTCATGAATTACAAGAAGCTTTTAGTTCCGCTGGACGGTTCGGAAGCGTCGCGGCGGGCGATGGATGAAGCGCTCTATCTGGCTGGATTGAGTGGAGCTTCGCTGGGATTTTTGTACGTCGTCGATCTCAATCGGGAGCTCCCAACGCCTCAGCGCATCTGGGAGGAAAGCGTTTCGCTGACGGAATGGAAGGCGGCCGGACAGGAAAAGCTTGCCAGCTTCGTCGTGGGGGTTGATGATGGCGTGCGCCACGAGGATCTGGTTGAAGTCGGGTCGCCGGCCAAAATTATCTGCCGGATCGCCCGGGAAAAGGAATATGACCTCGTTATCATGGGAAGCAGGGGTCTTAACGTACTGGAAGATATCGTGCTGGGCAGCGTGAGCCATTATGTTTTGTCCCATGCGCCCTGCCCGGTCATGGTAGTTCGCTGAATTATCGATATGAAAATCGGCTGCGCCGGAGAAATTTTCCGGGGCAGTCGATTTTTTACGCGAGTGGGACGATTTTTTCCGGGCGCGAGCTTTCGCGGCGGTGTGGATTTTTAGCGGTAAATCGTTTATGATGGGGAGGCGGCGCTCTTGTCGCCACGCTGGTCGTCGGGGGAAATAGCGCCG
>CAJPUA010000168.1 GCA_905373705.1 uncultured Schwartzia sp.
CCGCCAGCCGAAGCAAAATTTCCAGTTTTTCCCAGTCGCGCTCATTCTCCAGCGTCAGAACAGACAGCCCCAGCCGGACGCAGATTTCCTGGTTAAGCGCCGCCGTTTTGCGAAGTTTCTCTTTTTCGCCTGCCATCACCAGCTTCACATTCGCCCCACGGTTCGCCAAATGACGGGCGGCGACAAACGCATCGCCGCCGTTATTTCCAGTCCCCGCCAAAACACAGATTGTCCGACCGGCAACGTCACCCAACACCTCAGGCACAACAGAGGTCACAGCCCGGCCGGCATTTTCCATGAGAATAGCTTCAGGAATACCATATTTTTCCGTCGCCAGCTTATCAATCTGACGCATCTCTTCAATTCGGGAAATCTTCATGTTATCGTCCCCCTTCGACACAAAAAGGGACTGCCGAAATGGCGGCAGTCCCTAGGCGTTCTCCATGTCATCTCGCAACCAATGTTCCTTCAGCCATCTTAAAGGTACGGGCAATCAAGATTTCAACGCGGCGGTTCTGCATGCGGCCCTCTTCCGTACTGTTTGTAGCCGCCGGCCGATACTCGCTGTAGCCGATGGCGCTGAACCGTGCCGGATTAAGCGCCGGATTCGACGCCAGCAGGAATTTCATGAAGTTCAGTGCCCGCGCCGAACTCAGTTCCCAATTGGATGGATAATGCACCGTATTGATCGGCACATTATCCGTATGTCCCGAAATAATAACCCGCTCCGGAATAGCTCCCAAAAGCCCGGCCACTACCGGCCCAATAAGCTGCGACTGAGGAACCAGTTCCGCCGATCCCGAAGGAAATAATGCCTTTTCCTTAATACGGATAAGAAGCCCGTCTTCGGTCATATTGGCGTGAAGATCATTTTCCAGATGATTTTCCCGGATGTATTCATCCAAAGTCTGCTGCAGCTTCTCCAGCGTCTGGTTCTCTACAATATACGCATTCGTCCCCTCATCCTCCGGTCCGCTTCCCGTCCCGCGGGCCGTCGACCCCGTCAGCCCCGCGCCGGACAAAAGGGAGATACCGCTGCTTCCCATACTGAAGGCTTTGTTAAAAGCCTGCGCCATTTCCACGACTTTCCCCTGATCCGTCTGCGACATGCAGAAGAGGCACAAAAAGAGCGCCAAGAGGAGCGTCATTAAATCCGAATACGGCAGCAGCCAAGCCTCGCCCGCTTCTTCTTCATGAGGCGGGCCATGTTTCTTCCTCGCCATCTTTATCCCTCCGACTTAATCGCAGCCCGTTCTGACTGCGGAATGAATACCATCAGCTTCGCCTCGATAGCCGTGGGCGAATCGCCCGCCTGAAGCGACAGAATGCCCTCAATGATCATACGTTTCTGCCCAATCTCCATTTCCGAAAATACTTTTAACTTATTCGCGAACGGCAGCCACAAAACGTATCCCGTATAGATACCGAGAATCGTAGCGACAAAGGCGGACGCAATTGCATGTCCCAGCTTGTCAATATCATTCATGTTGCCGAGCGCCGCGATAAGACCTACGACCGCGCCCAAAACGCCCAACGTCGGCGCATAAGTCCCCGCCTGTGTGAACATCGACCGCCCTTCCATGTGACGAGCCTGCATGACGGAAAGCTCGGCGTCTAAAACGTCGCTGACAAACTCGGGATCCATACCGTCGATAACCATACTCAAACCTGTCTTGAAGAAAGGATCCTCGATCTCCTGGACCTTACTCTCCAGCGCCAGAATACCTTCCCGGCGAGCGATTTGCGAAAGCTCAATAAAGAGTCTGACCAGCTCGTTTCGCTTTTGCAAAGCCGGCCGGTGCAGTGTTTTCTTTAAGAGGGTCGGAAAATTCTTCATGTTTTCCATAGGAAATCCCGTGAACAAACATGAAAACGTACCGCAAATGATAATCAAAAACGCGGCGGGGTTGTTCATGGCCGAGATCGGCGCGCCCTTCAAGATCATGCCGACAAAGACTGAAATTACCCCCATAGTTAAACCAACAACGGTTGATGTTTCCAAAATAAGTCCCCCTCTTTTCCCTGATCATCCGGTCAAACGCGGATAGACATACCTTCCTTGATAACCCCTGCCCATACGCAGCTGAATATAACAAACACCTTATTTTAATTATACACCAATCCAGCCGCCAGATAAAGCGCCAGAAAAGTGCCCTACTCCCTCTTTTTCCCATGCCGTGGGAAAAAATCTCCGCTACGTATTAATCTAAAGAATATTATTCCATAAAATATGGAAAATTCCTACCCTTTCCCGGGAAAAATTTTTAATATTTTTCTTAAACAGTAAGAGGGAGCTTTCTTTATAGGAAAAATTTCCCTCATTTTTCACTTTCCCGTGAACTTTGTTTAACTTTTTCTTTTCTTAAAAAGGGGAAGGGAAACGCTTCCATTCCCTACGCGAAAAAACTTCTAGCGCCAATATAGAAAAGAAAATTTTGCCGACCAACGTAAAAAACCGCAGAGAAAAAGTCCCCTGTTTCATACTTTTTTCTCAAATTTTCAAGTCTGAACTTGATATCGCTTTCCTCCAAAATAGAAATTATTCCTTTCCGCTCTATCATCATACGAAAAAATATGTTATAATTCGCTATATCATAATTAAAGATTATTATGGAGGGACATCGTATGAAAAAACTGCCCGTCGAGCTACGCCAGCTGGAATATTTTCAGATGGCCGCCCGTTTGCGGAACCTGACCCGAGCCGCAGAACGCCTGCACGTTTCCCAGCCAAATGTGACTGTGGCGATCAAAAAGCTGGAACACGCGCTAGGCATTCAGCTTTTTGATCGCAGCCAAAAGCAACTGTCACTGACGCCGGAAGGCAACGTTTTCCTCGCCCGGGCAGATTCTGCTCTGCACACAATACACGACGCAATTTTAGAGCTTGACGATTATAAGCAGCTGCAGAAGGGGACGATTCGCATCGGCATCCCGCCGATGATCGGCGCCTATCTCTTTCCTCGTATCTTCTCCAGCTTCCAACAGCAGCACCCGCAACTCTCCATCTACTTGTATGAAGAGGGGTCTATGGCGATACGAGAAAAGCTTGAAGGTGATGATCTTGACTTCAGCTTCTGCCGATGGCAACATGCCAGCTTGTCGCTGGAGTCCCCAACGATCATCCGTTAGCTGCTAAGAGGGCTCTCTCTTACGCGGATCTGGGTACTGCTAACCTCATCTTGATGAAGGAAGGTTCTTTTATCCGTTCGCACCTGTTCGACGCTTTTCGTGACGCCAGTATCACGCCCAATATCGTACTGGAATCGAATCAGATTGAAACGCTTAAAGCTCTCATTCGAAATGGTGTCGGTCTTTCCATTTTACTGGATTTCGTCGTGGAAAAAAAGCCCGGCTTTGTCGCTCTGCCGCTGGATCCGCCGCTTTACTATGATATTGGCATGGCGTGGAAAAAAGATCGCTACGTTTCCAAAGCGGCACAGGCGTTCATTGATTTCTGCCGCAACACGCTGATTCACTGACCGAGACTGCTTGTGAAACTTTTAGGAGGCACTATTCATGGCATATATCAACGAAAATTATCTGAAGCTGCCGGGCAATTACCTGTTCGCGGAGGTAGCTCGCCGCGTGACGTCGTTCAAAGAATCCCACCCCAACGCCGACATTATTCGCCTGGGCATCGGCGACGTCACACTGCCCCTGCCAGAGGTTACAATCGACGCCATGCAAAAAGCCGTCGTGGAAATGGGACACCAGGAAACCTTTCACGGCTA
>CAJPUA010000169.1 GCA_905373705.1 uncultured Schwartzia sp.
GCGCGCCGCGCACTCCTCGAGTCTCCATCATCCGCAGGCCGGCGCTCGTTGTTCCCGCCGGCGACGTCACCTCGTCGCGAAGAACCGCAGGATGCTTACCCGTTAAAAGAACCATCTGCGCCGCTCCCAGAAGCGTCTGCGCCGCCAGAAACGTCGCCGTCTGGCGCGAAAGACCAGCCGCGACCCCGCCATCCGCCAAGGCTTCAATCATCAAAAAACCGTAGGCCGGGCCGCTGCCGGAGAGCCCGGTTACGGCGTCTAAAAGTTCCTCCTTAACCTCTGCGGTTCGTCCCCCCGAAGCGAGGATCTTAACCACGAACGATACGTCCGCTTTTTTCGCCCGGTCATTCAGCGCGTAGGCGGACATCCCCGCCCCCACGGCCAGCGGCGTATTCGGCATCACGCGTACCAGCGGATTCTCCCCAAACGCCTCTTCCAGCGTTGCCAGCCTAAGTCCGGCAACGACAGAAACAATGACCGCGTCTTTTCTCACGCTTGCTTTTATCTCTGCGATCGCCGCCGGAGCCGCGGCAGGTTTGACCGCTAAAATGACCACGTTCGCTTTCGCCAGGAACGCCTCCGCTCCAACCATGGCGCGCACCTGGTAACGCTCGGCAAGCTCCCGGCAGCGCTCCGCCTTATGATCGGAAACGTAGATCGAGGCCGGAGACGCTCCCATCTTCTCAACCATCCCGGCGATCATGGCAGCCGTTATCCTGCCGCCGCCGATGAAGCCGGTCACATTCCCTTCGGCCATCATGTTCTCCTTATTTCTTCATCCATGGCAAATCCATCGGGCCGGCGCTGTGTTCTTGTGTATAAGCGACGTTTACGTTGCTCGGCGCGCACAGAAACACATTGCGCCCTACTTTTTTAATATCCCCGGCCAGAGCGTACGTCGTCCCGCTGATAAAATCAATAATGCGCTTCGCGTCGTCCGCGTCAGTATTTTCAAAATTGATAACGACAGGTTTCTTTTCTCGCAGACAATTCGCCACCTGCTGCACATCGTCAAAGGAACGCGGCTCAATGACGACGACCTTCATGCGGGTAATTTTCCCGCCGGATGCCGCCGAGAGATTCACCACGTTATCCGGGCGGGGACGCCCGGATGCTGAAGCTTCCGGTTCCCACTCAGTGTCTGTTTTGGCTTCTTCCGCCTCAGGATTCGATAGTCCAATTTTTCCGCAGACCTTATCGAAAATTTTCATAGTAACGCCTCCACCTTCTATATACCGCTTTATCCATGGACAAATTATACCATCAGTTTCGAGGGATTGCCACTGTCTGGGGGAGAATTCGCGTAAAAAACGGCGTTTTTGTATAAATTAACAGGAGCCGCGCCTGCCTTTTTGCAAACGTAGCTCCCTCCTTTTTTAATATTGCCGGGGCCCAAAAATGGCCGTTCCGACCCGCACCAGATTAGCGCCTTCCTCCACCGCGATCGGATAATCATGCGTCATTCCCATTGACAACCAGCGCATCTCGGAATTTTTCAGCGGCAGCGCCTTTAACTCTTCAAAAATATCATACATTTCCCGAAACAAAGGACGACACCTTTCAACGTCCTCATAATTAGGAGCGATGCACATCAGCCCACGCAGGCGGACATGCGGCAAGCTGTCCGCTTTTTGCAGCAAAAAGGGAAGATCCTCCTTGTAAATCCCGAATTTACTCTCCTCCCGCGCCAGATTGACCTGCAAAAGAATATCCTGCGCCTTATGGATTTTCTGCGCCGCTTCGTCCACCGCCAGCAACAAGTGTTCGCTGTCCACGGAATGAATAAGATCAAACAGCTTGACCGCCTGTTTTACCTTATTCGTTTGCAGATGACCGATAAGGTGCCAGCTTACGTTCCGCGCCAAGGCCTCATGCTTTTGCACCGCTTCCTGCACGCGGTTTTCCCCGATGACCGTCGCCCCGGCGTCGATAGCCTCCCGCATCGCGGTCACATCGTGATTTTTCGTCACCGCGACAACTGTCACCGGTTCTTCTTTAACGGCGCGACTTCGTCGCTGCCGGGCGGCTTCCACCGCCGCTTCCACTTCCCGTAATTTTTCCGCTATCACCGCTATCCCTCCTTTATGATTTATTTCAACGCAATCATTGCCCCGATACGCCCGGTCGTTCCCTTCTCTGCCCGGTAGGAAAAAAACAACCCCGTATTGCAAGCCGTACACACGGCGGCGATTTCAATATGCCGGGATAAAAGCCCCGCCGCTTCCAGTTGTCGATAATTCGCCTGCCATAAATCAAGGTGCGGACGCCCGGACACGCGGCGCACAATTTTTTCCCCGAACGCGGGAAACGCCGCCTGAAATTTTGCCGCTACGTCTTCGCCAATCTCATAGCAAGACGCTCCGATCGCCGGAGCGATTGCCGCCAGACAATTCTCCGGTCTGGTTCCAAACGCCGCTTCCATCGCCCGGACGGTCTTGCCCGCGATCCCAAGAGCAGTTCCCTTCCAGCCGGCATGAACGACAGCCGCCGCTTTATGAACCGGATCAAGGAGCAGCACCGGCGTACAGTCGGCGTAGCAAAGAAGGAGCGGGAGTCCCGGCACGTCCGTCATCAACGCGTCTGTCCCCGCGATCGCGTCCGCGTAGGCGCGCGCCCCGCGCCCTGCCTCTGCCTCGGTCACGCGGACGATGCGTTCGCCGTGTACTTGCTCCGCCGTACACAATCGCTCTTCCGAAAACCCCAGCGCACGGCAAAAGCGCCGCCGATTCTCGCCAACCGCCGCCGGTTCGTCGCCGACATGAAGCGCCAAATTCAGCGACTCAAACGGCGGTTTACTGACACCGCCCAGGCGAGTTGATATTCCATGAACGGCAATATCCTCGGGAAACAGCGAAAACTTCCCGACCCAAATATTTTGTTCCGACATTCGTAAGGAAAACGCCATACCCGTCTCCTATCCCGTACATACCCCACACCGCCGACAGCCGTCGAAACAGGCGGTGGTCGCTATGCCACGCTGCGCTTTTTGCAGTTCTTCCCAAAGATAGCGCCGCTCGATCCCCATATCCAGCACATCCCAAGGGAACACCTCATCCTTAGAGCGCTCGCGGTAGAGATAAAACTCCGCCGTTAAAGCGCACGCCTTCACAGCGCGAAAAAATGCTCCCGCGCCGCCCATCTCGTGCGCCATTTTCAGCGCCGCACCCAGCCGGCGGTCGCCTCTGGCCAGCACGCCTTGCGTATAAGCACTTTTCAGGGGCTCGGTCAGGATCTCAATTCCCCGACGCCGCTTCAATCCCTGCCGGAGTTGGCGCAGCTCAGCCTCCACCGCCGCTTTATCCATCATCGGCAGCCACTGAAAAGGCGTAAACGGCTTTGGCACAAAAGGATTTACGCTCAAAGTCAGCGTTCCTTTATTTCCCTTGTTTTCCAAATATTCTTTGAGGCGAATCGCCAAAGAAACGATCGCCTCGATATCCTCGGCCGTTTCCCCCGGCAGGCCGATCATGAGGTAGAGCCGGTAATGGCGAAGTCCCGCCGCAATCCCCATATCCAGCGCCCGCCAGAGATGTTCCTCCGTAATCCCCTTATTGATCGCCGCCCGCATACGGTCACTGCCCGCCTCGGGCGCCATTGTCAATGTTTTCATTCCGCTCCTGATAAGCGAATCCATCAGCGCCGCGGTCACTGAATCCACGCGAAAGGAAGCGACCGACATAGGAAGTCCCGCCGTCAGAATATCGCCGCAAAGCT
>CAJPUA010000170.1 GCA_905373705.1 uncultured Schwartzia sp.
GTGAACCTGCGCCAATGGATGCGGCAGGAGTTCATGAAGCGGTAGAAGGTATCCTTGGCAAAGGGGAAGGCAGTGCGTTGGAGGTGCATCTGCATGAAGAAAGAGCGATGTGTGAAGACCGTAGAGAAGGCGACGAGGAAGAGGCTGAGGACAGGAAAGCCACCATGTTTGTAGGCATTCGCAGAGCGCAGAATACGGCTGACGTGGTAACGTCGGAGGAAATATTGCATTTTCTCGGACAGCTGATTTTCAGAGCGGTTGGTTTGTGCTATACTGTTCATGGCATGAGCCCTCCATTGGATGTTTTTGTTGGTACTTAAATTATACCAAATGGATGTCGCTCATGCTATTTTATTTGCCCGAAAGTTAGATGTTCCAAGGCTTACAGTACGTTATTTATCTGCGAAGTTTGAGTTATAATATAAAATGCGTATTTCTTGAAGGTTTACCGGTCCCGTTTTACAAAGTTTTCCTGCACACCGCGCGCCGCATTGGAGATATAAAAAATCGCCGTACAAAAGTTTGTACGGCGAAAGCTATATTCGGATATGGCGATCCTTTCGTTCCTATCGCGCGGCCACGACAGACAAACAGGGTCATGGTCAATTCTATCCCCGGATGCTTTCCACAATGTGCAGCGAGGCTTTTCGGACTTCGCAGCAGAGAAATACGACGTGGACGCCGGCGCGTTTCGCCTCGGATAGGGCGGCGCCGAATTCCGGGTGGGTGGCCGTGTTGGGACGCACTTCGCGGATGCCGTTCATCTGGATCACAAAAGCGATGGTACAGGTATAGCCATCCTGCGCGGCCTTGATGAGTTCGCGGATATGCTTCACGCCCCGCTGGGTCGGCGCATCGGGGAAATAGCCCACGCCGTCGATTTCCAAGGTGCAGCCTTTGACTTCTAAGAGATACTGCCGCCGGCCTTTTTCCAGGTAAAAATCGAGGCGGGATTCTCCGTAGGCGTATTCGGGATGAATCCGGTCGTAGGCTTGTTGGGCAAGCCATTCTTCCACGACTTTGTTCGGCGCCTGGCTGTCGATATTGACCCAGCCGCGCCCGGCTTTTTTCACGGCGACGAGATCATAGTGCGTCTTGCGCTTCGGATTTTCCGAGGCCGCGAGAACCACGGGGACGCCTGGCAGCAAGAGCTCCCGGCATCGGCCGGTGTTTTTGACATGAACGGTTTCTACGCCGCCGCCGATGTTCACCCGGGCGATGAAGCGGTTCGGCCGGTCGATGAAGGTGCCCGCGACGGTATCAGGATAGGTCATAGAGGATGAGACCGCCCTTCTGCTTGTGTCCCGTGTCCCACAGCACGGTGAGATCCAGCCACCGCCAGGCGCCGAAGGTGACGGCTTTGACGAGAAATTTGCCGTCCCGTTCCTCATAGCCATTCAGGAGATACCAGTGCCAATCGTAGTCTTCCATGGAAGGGTGGCTGTGCCGGAGGGTGAGGCAGGGGATGAGCCAGCCGCTGTCGATCTGTTTTTTTGACGGCCGCTTTTGTTTCCGGCAGGCTGCTTTCTCCCGGCCACGGGCGCATCTCTATGCCGGTCTCGCCGCGATCGCGCAGGAACTGTCCGAAGCCTTCGATGTAAGTCTCCAGCCGGTCAATGCCGCCTAAGCGGGGCCTGAGATACGGCTTCATGATGTCGGTGAAATCGACATATTCCTGGCGGGAAATCTTTTCGGTGGGGTAGGGATACAGTCCCTGCCGGCCTTTGAACAGGGTAAAATAGATAGCGCTGTCACAAGCGGTGACGGCGGCGCAGCCGCCTAACTTCATCCAACGGCTCGGGCACCAGTCCTGGGAGCCGCCGTACGCTGTGTCAACGGAAAAATGCGGCAGTTCAATTTTTGTCGGAACATTTCTCGTTGTCGAAAGTGCGTTCATGTGTTACCCTTCCCATCGAGGTCTAAAAATCTTCGTTTTCCCGTCCTTGGAGAAGTCCCACGGCGGCGCTGCACCCCAATCGCTGGCAGCCTTCTTCCAAATAGCGCTTCATGTGAGCGATGGTGCGGATGCCGCCGGCCGCTTTGATTCGCACCTTTGGGCCGATGTGGCGGCGAAAGAGGGCGATGTCTTCGTGCGTTGCGCCGGCGGGGGCAAAACCTGTGGAGGTCTTGATGAAATCCGCATCGCCCTCAGTGACGCACTGACAGAGGGCGATCTTTTCTTTTTCCGTGAGATAGCAGGTCTCGACGATGATTTTCAGGATTCGTTCCTCTGCGGCGTTCTTGAGCGCGGCGATTTCTGCCGTCACCTTGGGGAAATCGCCGTTTTTGACGTCGGTCAGGCTTACGACGGCGTCGATTTCCTCCGCGCCGTCTGCTATCGCTTGCCGGGCGGCGGAAATTTTTGTTTCCGTGGTATCGTAACCAAGGGGAAAGCCGATGACGGTGCAGATTGGCACGGAAGCGCCAAAGGCGTCGTGGAACCGGGCAACGTATCCGGCGGGAATACAGACGGAAGCGGTACGATAACGGCGCGCCTCCTCGCCAAGCGTCTTGATTTCCTTCCAAGTGGCCGTAGGGCGAAGCAGCGTATGATCAACATGGGCTAAAATTTCCGATCCTTTCACGGGAAAACTCCTTTCCTAGCGGCAGGCGCCTGTGGCGCGATGTTCATGATGGTATTATAGCACAAGGGAGAAGCGCGCGGGAGAATCTCATTTGGAAGGCGCTTAACGGACGAATTCTGCGTGGCTGATCCGCGGGAGGATTCTTTAGGATTGGGTAAATTCTGTGGAAAATAAAGGAAAACGTTTCGGTGGTGGCGAATTAAATTTTATCGGGCGATTTCAAAGCGCGGCGGGAGGATGTACCTATGCTGGAGCAGATCCGGGGAAAGCTGGTTGTGTCTTGTCAGGCGTTGGCTGATGAGCCGCTGCACAGCTCTTTTGTCATGGGACGGATGGCGCTGGCGGCGAAGGAAGGCGGCGCGGCAGCTATACGGGCGCAGGGCGTCGGTGATATTTTGGAGATCCGCCGGGTAACGGGACTGCCTGTCATCGGGCTTATTAAGCGACGGCAGGAGGATTCTCCGGTCTACATTACGCCGACGGCACGGGAAGTGACGGAGCTTTTGGCGACGCCTTGCGAAATGGTCGCGCTTGACGCGACGCGCTGGCGAAGAAGCGGGGAAGCGGCAGAGCTTATGGCGCGGATTCATGGAGCGGGGCGGTTGGCTCTGGCCGATGTGGCGACATACGAGGAAGGGCTGGAGGCGGTGAAGGCCGGCGCGGATGCGGTGTCCACCGCCCTGGCGGGCTATACGAAGGATTCGCCGCTTACGCCGGGGCCGGATCTTGCTCTGGTAGAGCGGCTCGTGGCGGCGCTTCCTGTTCCGGTGCTGGCGGAGGGGCGTATCGCTTCGCCCGAGGATCTGCGACGGGCCATGGCGGCGGGGGCGTGGGCGGCGGTTGTCGGATCGGCGATTACCCGTCCTCAACTCATCACGGCGGAATTCGCCCGGGCGCTGATGCCGCCGGAGGCGCGTTTATGACGCCGGGCGTTTTGATTCTTTTCGGATTCGTGATTTTTGCCGCTCTGATGGCGGCGAAGAAGCTGCCGGCGCTTCTGGCGCTCCCGCTGATGGCGGCCTGGGTTGCGGCAGCTGTGGGGATTTCTTTTCCGGTCTATCTCAATACGGTGTTGCTCGCCGGGGCAATGAAGCTTGGCAGCGCGATGACGGTGGTTGTTTTCGGGG
>CAJPUA010000171.1 GCA_905373705.1 uncultured Schwartzia sp.
GCAGCTCGATATCTTCTTGTGTATATTCGACATTCCCCGACAACCGCTGCAGCATCTCCTGCGAAACAGCCACAATCTCCTCCGGCGTATTTTGCACAGGAACAATCCCTTTTCGTCTGTAAATCAAATATGTATTGGCCGGAGCGCAGATATCATATATTTTTTCGTCGCCATAAATTTCATAGCGGAGCATATCGCGGAAAGTCAAATACCGGCGCCGTATCGGATCCCAGTATTTCTGCATAATCATCAAATCTCGCCGATCATCCGCAATGAGGTTCGAATCCACACGGGTCGTAAGCATACTTGTATTCACCTGCACCACCGGCCGGCTGAACAAACTTGCCAACAACTCAATACCGGATGGGTCACTCAAGCAAAACAAACACCGGGAAAACAAAAAAACATCTAACAATTCTGTTCGATATAACCTTGCGTAATCAATCATAGTTGATTTTTCTGCCAACCCATTTCCAACTTTAGCGCCCATCCGAAACGAGCTGATCTTCTGTGTCGCAAAATACTGTGCTGCCTGTTCAAATGAGGCAATATCCGAATTTCGATAAAAGTCAATATCATTCAGATTGTCATTCTGAAAGCCCATGACATCACGGCGATATACACTGTCCCGAGCCGCAATACACACCCATTCCCGCACATTCTTCTCCCTTAGGAACTGTGCGCCTGCTGCCATTTCTGCATCGGCAAAGGTGATATAGGCACGCCGTGAATTGATGTCTCCTGCTGCTGCAGCTTTATCATAAGCTGCGGCACTTTTAATCTCCGAATAGCCGTCCTGTATAGTAAAACAAGAGCGATGATTTTTCATGCAGTACTGCCAGAATCCCAAGGAATCCGGTTGTATTACTTCAATTTTATCACATTTTAATTTATTTGCCAGATATTGATTGGGCGCATGATAAAATCCATCTCCTCGTAAGAACGGATCATATAAGTCCTGGGTAAAGGGGAAAAATAAATAAAATACGTCTGGATCTCCATATTTATCAATTCGATCACAATGGTAAATCCAATAGCAAATGCTGCCTATTTGAGCCATGTGAATAAACTGCACTTCTATCCGCCGAAAAGAAGAGAATCTCTGCTGGAATTTCCTTTCGTACCTTTCGGTCAAGGTCCTGTCGATAGCATCATTTTTAAAAAACGCTTTCAACAGGACATTTCCTGAATGCCGTTGAAATACTTCGTTCAAGATATAAAACATCTCAGCATCCGTCATAACATATATGCGGCTATCCTGTAGCACGCCATACTGCCGCAGTGTCTCCCTCACCGTAAGCTGATACTTCTCCGATAGGGACAGAATAATTCCGCAAGCTGTATGCTCCAGCTTGTCCCTTATTTCAGATGGCTCGTAGAGAGACAGTCCGCAAACTTCTTGTATGTCCGAATCTCGTTGAGACACAATTACGCCTTGTAATTTAATCTTATGCTCTTGTAAAAAAGAAACTACGGCGTGCCCGTATTCCCCCGCGCCATAGCAAAAAACGCCGGAGAAATTCCGCACAAATTGCAGCAAAGCCTCATGTTTTGCCGCCGCCTCCCATACTTTCAAAAACTCCACGTCCTTCCTATTGGATTTCTTTTTGTATTGCATTCGTCTTACCGTCACGTCGATGTGAAATCGCCTTGCAGCCATTTATAAATATTTTTCCCTGCCTCAATGCCTCCCTGCCTTCCAATCGGCAGACACTTCGCCACAAGTTGTAAAAAGTCAGAACGACCTAGCCCGCACATTTCATAATGCGGGATATTCGCCTGTCGAGACTGGGAACTCTCATAGAAGCGAAAGGCATCGGAAAAGGCTAGGGGGATCTCGTGTTTACGTACTATCCTATTTTGGGAATCGATTTCGAGCAAAGTGCCATGATGATGGATATAGACTAACCAGCTCTCCCCATTAGGTGCCGTTTGTTGCAAAAAAGTGCCAATATTTTCCTCCTTCGATATTGCACAGCGACTTTCCCACTCCTGCTCTTTTCGAATATCGCCTCTCTCATAACCTACGGAAAACATTTCTCCTTGCGTGCAAGGGAAGAACAATTGTCGCCCAGCAAGTGGGAGTGAATTAATCAAGGGAACGCGAGCCTCGGGAGCAACAGGAAGTATATACCGCTCTGCTTGTCGATCTCCTATATGCCAACGTACAACCTGATTACCACGAATCGGCGCAAGCCATATAGATTCCCCATCATAGGACAGCGATAAAAAGTTCAAATCTGCGGGCAATTCGTGAATACGCCCTGCCATCGTACAGAGGTCAAGTGCTAAAACGTAATGGGAGTCTATAACCGGCAAGTAAATCCAATCCCCCAGCTGTACGCCCGCATTCCAGGCAAAGCACAGCGCTTCCCGGGCCAATGGCAGTCCATCTGCCCAAGACGTATGAAATTGATAAGTTCCATCTCTGCCATCATACTCTACGATGAGGCCAGTCCCATTGCCAATAAAATATAAAGAAGAACCGATCTGAAATACATTGGCATAATCCGCCCCTTCTTGCCATCCCCCCGTTGGCAAAGGAATCGTTTTAAAAGCCTGACGGTTGAGGTCGTATTCCAACCCGCCTGCCAAACCATGCGAAGGCATAATGATGATCTTAGTTCCAATTTTACCAAGCGCTCCATAGGAAAACGCTCCATCGTAGGCAATGGGCAACTCTCCCAAAAAAGTTAGCGTATTCGTAGCTAACGTCAACGCATAAAGGCCAGAGAAAAGAGCTCCCGCGGCAATAAAAAAAGCTGTCTCTCCATCACTTGCCACCATAGGAAACCAAGGATGATACCCTCGATCTGTAGTCAGAGCAAGACACTCCTCCAGTACCGGCTTTCCTGTCTTTTGGTAGAGCTCCATAACCGAACTGTTATCCCCGTAGTAAGCATCTGTCCAGATAATGGCCCGGGTCACATCCGAAGTATCATCATAAATGCCCCAGCCTTCCTTTTTATATCCCTCCTCGATCTGACGATATTCTTCTGCTAATTGGGGCCGCATGGAATCTAAGGTAGCTTTCATCAAAGGATGAGGACGCCACCAAAGAACAACATCTTTCTGTCGACGGAAAAAATCAAGAACATCGCGAAGTTTCGAGATGAGTTGTCCACTATCCTCTAAAGATGCCCCAAGGCTGGTATTATAGAGAATGATTCTTTTCCCTTGTACCAAGTAGCGCCATTCATCGGGCAGTGGATATTCCTCTTTCGTCCCTCGTTGTACCTTATCATATTTCGGTGAACCGAGCGCTACAAACTTCCCGATGGGCGGATCCCCTCCATGATAGTAGTTTTTATATTGTGTTTTAATATTTTCTGATTCTACCACCACATAGTCAGCATTTAATACACCCGGTGCCCGACAAAGGGCTTCTGAAATATAATTGCCAGAAACAAAATAAGGCACATAGACGAGCGTGTCCGTATATTTTTTCAGCTCGCTTGAATAATAATGTGAATCGACGGAGGTCACATGGTTCGCCCAATCGTACGGATTATGAATAAAAATGACATCCGGATGCATCTTTTCAAGGTCGACAGAGCGAAAATCGAGGACGGGGACGTATTTAGGAAAAAGTCCTTTCTCGCAGTGCCATTCCTTTGCCGTATGCTCCGGCGTGAGATCAGCGTAAGGAATGGGAATAACATAGGCGTTGCAGTGTTCTTTATCAGCGGCAGCCGCCTGCCA
>CAJPUA010000172.1 GCA_905373705.1 uncultured Schwartzia sp.
TCGCCCACGTTCCGCACCGCTGCCAACCCAAAGCGAATGGCTTCCCCATCGACGCTGAACGTCGCCGAGCTAGCGTTAATATCCGGCGGCAGAATAGGAATCCCCATGCGACGGCACTGTTCAATGTAGACGCTGACTTTATCGTTGAAATCCATTACGCTTGACAACATGGCCGCCATAAATTCCGGCGGATAATGCGCTTTTAGATACGCGGTTTGCCAAGCGACAAGCGCGTAAGCGGCGCTGTGGGATTTATTGAAGCCATAGTTAGCAAAGTGAAATAAAAGTTCAAAAATCTTTTCCGCCAGACTGTCACTAATGCCATTTTTTTTCGTTCCCGCCAGAAAATCGGCTTTTTGTTTCATCAGGAGTTCCGGCTGTTTATGCCCCATCGCCCGCCGCAAGAGATCCGCCTGGCCGAGAGAAAATCCTGCCAGTACCTGAACGATCTGCATAACTTGCTCTTGATAAAGAACGACCCCAAAAGTTTCCTGTAAAATTGGTTGCAAAAGAGGATGAAGATAGGAAACCTGCTTCTTTCCTCGCCGTCCGTCGATAAAATCCTGTACCATGCCGCTGCCTAAAGGGCCGGGGCGGTAAAGCGCCACCGTGGGAATAAGATCCTCGAAGCTTTCGGGATGAATATCTTTAACTAACGCCGTCATCCCTGCCGATTCCATCTGAAAGACCGCTCCCGTTTTTCCTTCGCACAGCATTTGAGCCGTCTTTTCGTCACGCAGAGGAATTTCCCGCAGATCAAGCTGAATTCCCCGGCTCGTTTCGACGTTTTTGACGGCATCTCCCAGAACAGTTAATGTCCTGAGCCCGAGAAAATCCATTTTCAAAAGCCCTAGTTCCTCAACCAGATCCTTATCGTACTCCGTTACCAGCGTTCCATCCGAAATTTGTACGGGCATATAGTGTGTCAGCGGCTCCCGCGCGATAACTACACCCGCGGCGTGAGTTGATGACTGGCGCGGCATCCCCTCAATATCCCGCGCTAAGTCAATAAGTTTTTTTGTCGCCGGACTTCCCTCATAAGCCTGACGAAAATCAGCCGACTCTTGAAGCGCCTTATCGAGCGTGATACCCAGCTCCGTTGGGATTAGCTTAGCGATACGGTCGACTTCAGCGAAGGGCAAATCCAGCGCGCGCCCCACGTCTCGCACCGCCCCTCGCGCCGCCATCGTCCCGAATGTGATGATCTGGGCGACATGATCCTCGCCGTATCGTCGTTTGACATATTCTATGACTTCTTTGCGTCGGATATAACAAAAATCAATGTCGATATCCGGCATAGTAATTCGTTCCGGGTTCAGGAACCGCTCAAAGAGGAGCGCGTATTTCAGCGGATCAATGTCGGTAATTCCCAGAACATAGGCGACAATGCTCCCCGCTGCCGATCCCCGCCCCGGTCCCACAGCAATCGCCTGCTGACGCGCGTAATTGATAAAATCCCAGACGACTAAAAAATAGCTGTCAAAGCCCATACGATGGATAATCGACAGCTCATAATCAAGCCGCTCTTGAACTTTTGCCGTAACCGGATTATAGCGTGAGGTCAGTTTTTCTTCGCATAACCGGCGCAGGTATTCTTCCTCGGTCGTTCCTTCCGGCAGCGGAAATTTCGGCAAATAATGATTGCCGAAAGAAAAATCTACATTGCAGCGCTCGGCGATACGGACAGTATTCTCCATCGCTTCAGGATACTCGGGAAATAGCTCTGCCATTTCTTCGGCAGACTTAAGATAATAATCATCGCTGTTAAAGCGCATTCGGTTCGGATCATCCAACGTTTTTCCCATCTGAATACACAACAAAACATCATGAAACTCATGATCCGCCCGGTGAATGTAGTGCGCGTCATTCGTCACCACCAGCCCGAGCTTATGCTTTTTTGCCAGCTCTACCAGCCCCGCGGCGGCCTTTTTTTCATCAGCAAGACCATGTTTTTGTATTTCCAGAAAAAAATTATCCCGACCGAAAATGTCGATATATTCCTGTACCAAACGATCCGCCCGCTCCATATTGTCGCGAACGAGCGCCTGCGGGATCTCACCCGCGACGCAAGCGCTCAGACATATCAGGCCCTCGTGATACTTTCGCAAAAGTTCCTTATCGACTCTGGGTTTGTAGTAAACGCCCTCTAAATTAGCCAAGGAAACAAGTTGGACCAGATTGCGGTATCCGGTCTCATTTTCTGCTAGCAAAATCAGGTGGTAATAGCGGACTCCATCAACTTCAAATGTATCCCGGCGCGACTGCGGCGCCAGGTATATCTCACAACCAATAATTGGCTTGATACCGGCTTTTTTCGCTTCCTTGTAGAAGGTTACCGCGCCGTACATCTGGCCATGATCGGTAATGGCCAGCGCTTTCATCCCTAGATTTTTAGCTTCCGCGATCAATTCCGGGATACGGCTGGCTCCATCCAACAGGCTGTATTCCGTATGCGTATGAAGGTGAACGAACGGTATCGACTGATTATTTGTCACGGCACCTCTTCCTTTCCATAATGGGTAAAACGGAACGCGCAAAGAGATAAAATGAACCGGGGCCAGAACGGCCGCCGGTTCCAATCGTATTTACGCTTCCATGATGATAGGCAGGATCATCGGCCGGCGTCTTGTCTTTTCAAAGAGATAACGACCCAGCGCGTCCCGAACATTAGATTTAATAGTCGCCCAGTCCGTAACTTTATTATCCTGACAGCGCTCCAACGCCTGCTCGACACGCTCTCGCGCTTCATCCATCAGCGCCTCAGACTCTCGCACATAGACAAAACCGCGCGACACAATATCCGGCCCGGCGACGACTTCCCCTGTAGCGCGATTCATTGTTGTCACGATAATCAGAATACCATCCTGAGACAGCTGTCGCCGATCCCGTAGGACAATATTGCCGACGTCGCCGACCCCTAGTCCATCAACCAGAACGCGCCCCGCCGTGACTTTTCCCGCTACCATACCCTTATCCTGCGTAAATTCCAAAATTTGGCCATTCTCGCTGATAAAGATGTTTTCCTTTGGCATTCCCAGCTCCTGCGCCAGCTTCGCGTGTTTGACAAGATGGCGATACTCGCCGTGTACCGGCATAAAAAACTTTGGGCGTACCAGATTGTGAATAAGTTTAATTTCTTCCTGACTGGCATGGCCGGAAACATGGATCCCTTCCGACTTGCCGTAAACGACATTCGCCCCTAATTTCAAAAGATTATCGATCGTCCGGGAAACAAGCTTTTCGTTGCCTGGGATTGGCGTAGCCGAAATAATGACGGTATCGCCGGGAACAATATTGACTTTCCGATGCTCCGAAAGCGCCATGCGAGTCAGCGCCGACATGGGCTCACCCTGACTTCCGGTCGTGATGATAACAAGATCAGACATCGAATAATTATTAATTTCGTCAATATCGATCAGAATGCCTTCCGGCGCGCTGATATAGCCAAGTTCTAGAGAAATAGTGACGACGTTTACCATGCTGCGCCCGAGGATCGCTACCTTACGCTTATAACGGCAGGCCGTATCGATGACCTGCTGAATGCGGTGGACATTAGAGGAAAATGTCGCCACGATGATTCGTTGGCGGGCGTTATGAAACGCCCGGTCAAACGCCGCCCCTACGGTTCGTTCGCTCGGCGTATGACCTTCGCGCTCGGCGTTCGTACTGTCCGCGAGAAGAAGGAGAACGCCTTTATTCCC
>CAJPUA010000173.1 GCA_905373705.1 uncultured Schwartzia sp.
GCCTTGAAATCGGCGATAAGCTGCTCGACGACGGGGAGGACGTTCGCCGGGTGGCAGTTTCGAACATTGCTGCCCAGCGCCAGCCGCGGCCGGGCAAAGACGCGTCCCGGATTGGAGAAAAACCGCTGTATATCGTCCTTATCGATAAACGTGATGTCAACGGGCAGGAGATTGAGGATCGCTTCCAGCGCCTTAAAGCTGATCTCGCCGGTGGAAAGGCGCACCTTCCCCTCCGCCATGATCTTTTCCTCGCGCGCTTTCGTTTCCGTTATCCACGCCTCACCCGCAGCCCAGACAGGCGCTTTTACCCCAAACGCTTCTCCCATGTCGAGCATGTCGCGGTAAACCATGAACCAATCCTGCTCGGAAAAGAAGCGCAGCGTCAAAGGAAAGAGGATCTTTTCTTCCTTATAGATCATGTCGCGCACGCGCTGGAGGAAGCTTCCCAGCCTCTCTTCCAGCCCTGCCGTACCGCCGGCCAGCTCCCTGCCCAGCGCGTGAATCTCCGCTTTTATCTCGTCATCGACGCCCCACATAACGCCGGAGGGGCCCGTCACCTCATAGCGGTAGAGAACCGTCATGAGGAGCGTTTCCTTTTTTCCATAATGAGGATAGAGGCCGACCAGGGAACGAAGGCCCGCGCCCAGCTCCGCCGCATCGCGGTGTTCAAAAGCTCTATCCATGCGGTCAAGCAGCCGTTCCAGCGCCTCATTCTCCGCGTGCAGGACGAGGAGGGGGTGCCCCGCGGGAAGTTCCGTTATCTCCGGAATATCGCCCGCTCCTGCGCCGCCGCAGGAAGGTTCGCCGATATGCCCGTGGAAAAGCGCCGAATGAACGTCGCACAGGCGCTGCACCTCGTGAACAGGCAATCCCCCGGAAATGAGCTTCTGCTCGGCGGCGGCGATCTCTTCCGCCGAAACGCTGGCGAAATCGCGCACGAAATCCGCCCGCACCGCTTCCAGGGATTCCCCGTTCGAGAGCCTCTGGAGAAGCGCCCTCAGCGCCTCCGTGCGGTCCTCGATCTCCTCCGCTTGCGCCGTGCCAGCGCCCTTTTCTTCTTCACGCTTTAAGAAAAAGCCCCGTTCCTCGAGCTTATGTACGACATCCTCCCAGTGAAAGCCTTTCACCGCCGCCCCCTTTGGCAGCGTCATCACCCGCCCCATGACCTCCAGCGCGATGGGATTCAGGATCTCCTTGAACCCGATCTCCGCCATTACCTCACGAAGCTCAGGGAATTCCTTCACCAGCTCCGCCACCGTCTTATTTACGTCCAGTTCTTTTTTCATTTTTTACTCCTGTTCTGCTTACCAATCATCTCTTTACAGCATTTAACTGTCTTTCATTATAGCAAAAAACCGCCGCTTTTCATCGTATCATTTGTTACGACTCAACAAATTCCTACGAATCCGGTAAGCTATATCCCCATCCTTATGTTTAGACGATAACGAGTAATAAAATCGTCGCCGCGCGATAAACGAAACAGAAACACCCCGCGGCTAAACCCGCGGGGTGTTTTCTTCGGGGAAAAATATCCGCCCTTCGTTTATTTCTGGAACGACGTCACGAGATGTTTCAATCGTTCCGTCCCTTCCTTAAAGGCGCGAACCTTTTCCAGAATATTGCCGTACTTGGCCGCCATCTCGACGATATTTTCCGCGATTTTCGTGTTGCCGACAGCGCCTTCGTGCGTGGCTTTTCCGATCTCGTCCATAGCCTGGTTCATATTCTGCACCGAGAGGAGCAGACTCTCCGAGAGCGTCGTGCTGTCCGCGGACGACTTATGGAAATAATCGGCGTCCTCTTTGTACTGAACGGCCGTCTTATCCATCTGTGCGTAGTCTTTACTGATATCCTCATCGATAAACTTCAACAGGCCGAACGCCCCCTGCGAAAGATCCTTCATGGCGCTCGTCACCTGCCCGGTAAGGCCCTTAATCTGCTCGGCGGTGCGCTGCGACTGCTCGGCGAGCTTGCCTACCTCACCGGCGACGACGGCGAAGCCGCGGCCGTGATCACCGGCGCGCGCCGCTTCGATGCTGGCGTTAAGGGCGAGAAGGTTCGTCTGCTCGGCGATGCCGGTAATCGCTTCCGTAAGCTGCGTGATCTCCTCGACGACCTTCGCCGATTCGATGGCCGCTTCCAAGGACGTTTTCGTTGTACCGTAGACGCGATCGGACGCCGCTTTCGACTGCTCCATAGAAGTCTTGAGCCGCGTCGCCCGGTCGGCGATCTCCTGCGTGTACGCCTCACTTTTCTTCGATTCCTCAACGGTCCCCTGGATCTCATCGCTCAAGTGGCCGCTAAGCTCCTGCATATTCGCCGTGGAAGCGGCGGTTTCTTCCATGCCGGCCGACATTTCCTCGGTGACGGCGGACATATCCTGGGTCGCGGCGTTAAGCTCGTTAATCATCGTTTCCAGCTCGCCGACCATCGTATTTGTCGTTTCCGCTTCTTTATATACCTGCTTCATAAAGCCCTGCATTTTCATCAGCGCCTGCACGACGATACCGATCTCGTCCTGCCGCTGTGCCAACGAATCGGGGATTTTTCGGTTGAGATTTCCCGCCGCCACAGCGTTCAAATGATCGATAGAAGTATTGAGGGGCGAAGAAATATTATCCGCAATGAAGCGCGACATCAGGATTCCGAGCGCCAGTCCGATCAGGATGATAACGACGAAAACCTTGATCGTCCGATTGTACTGGATATTATTCGCCTCAAAGAGCTGTTTGCCCTGGGACACGTTATCCGGCGTCAGCACCGCCATATTTCCGGCGATCGCCGTAAGCGACGACAGCTTCTCAAAGATCGCCGCCTTATCCGTCGGCGCCGTTCCCATGGCGTCTACGGATTTGACCTTCTCCTTCGCCGCCAAAAGATTCTGCTCCAGCTCGCTGATAACGCCCTGCGCCCGCTCGCTGGTATCGATCTTTTTCAGCTCGATCATATCAGTATTAATCGCATCCAGATTATCGGAAATATCGTCGAGCAGAATCTTGCGGTTCTCCCGGGTAAAATTCTGCTGAAGAATATAGGAAACATTGACGCTGATGCCGCGCAGGCGATTGTTCGCGTCGTTCAGGTACTGGGTCGCCATCAGATTATGCGAATACATGTCGTCGAGCGCCTGCTTGGCCCGATAACTGGAGAAAGCGCCGACGGCGGCGATCAGAATGACGATAACGAGCAAAAAAGTGGAAAGGATCGAGATCTTCGTCCTGACTCGATAATCCTTCAGGGTATCATTAATATTTATCATCGTCCGTTCCCTCCTTATTTCGCGAACTGCGCGATATTCGACTTGGTGATGGAGGTAAACGGAATGACCAGCCCTTGCGTGGGCGGATGCCCCGAAAGGAACCCTTGGACCAGCGTAATCGCGCCTTCGCCCTGTCCTTTCGCGTCCTGCTTTATCGTCTGCGAAAGCTCGCCTGCCTGCACCGCCTTCAGTCCCGCGTCCGTCGCATCGACGCCGGAGACAAGACAGCCGTTCAAGCGGTTCGCCCCCTTGAGCGCCGCGATCGCGCCGAGCGCCATATCGTCGTTGCCGGCGACTACCCCGTCAATCCGAGGGAACATCTGCATCCAAAGCGTTACCGCCTTGAGTCCTTCCGCCTTGCTCCAGCCTCCGTCCACCGAGGCGAGCAGCTTAATATCGGG
>CAJPUA010000174.1 GCA_905373705.1 uncultured Schwartzia sp.
GTCATGGGCTGCGTCGTCAACGGGCCGGGGGAAGCGCGCGAGGCGGACGTCGGAATCGCCGGAGGCCGCGGCGAAGGGCTCGTTTTTCGCAAGGGAGAGGTCTTGCGGCGCGTGCCGGAGGATCAGCTGGTGACGGAATTATTTAAGGAGATTGACGCGATTTTGCGCGAAGAATAAATAGCCGGGCGGGGAAGGATAGAATTTTCCCGGAGCCGCCTAATTTTGACGAAGGGACAGAATCTCATGCGTACTACACAGCTTTACGTGCCCACCCTGCGGGAGGTTCCGGCGGAAGCGGAAGTCGTCAGCCATAAGCTCATGCTGCGCGCCGGGATGATCCGCAAGGCGGCGGGCGGTGTTTATACTTATCTACCAGCAGGGGGCGCACATCGCCAACCCGGTGTTTATACTTATCTGCCGCTGGCGTGGCGCGTTCTGCGCAAAATCGAGGCGATCATCCGCGAGGAGATGGACGCGGCAGGCGGACAAGAAATTTTGATGCCGATTTTGCAGCCGGCGGAGATATGGAAGGAAACAGGGCGCTGGGAAGTCTACGGCGAGGAAATGTTTCGCCTCAAAGACCGCCACGGGCGGGATTTTTGCTTAGGGCCGACGCACGAGGAATTAGTCACTACGCTGGTGCGGGACGAGGTGCGCTCCTATAAGCAGCTTCCTTTGCTTCTCTATCAGATTCAAAATAAGTACCGCGACGAGATACGGCCGCGTTTTGGCCTTATGCGAGGGCGGGAGTTCATCATGAAGGATCTCTATTCCTTTGATAAGGACGAAGCGGGGATGGCGGTTTCCTACCAGAAAATGTTCGACGCCTACACGAAGGTGTTCACCCGCTGCGGTCTGCGTTTTCGCCCGGTTGAGGCGGACAACGGGGCGATTGGCGGGGCACATTCCCACGAGTTTACCGTGCTGGCCGATTCCGGCGAGTCGAATATCGTTTACTGTACCGCGTGCGATTACGCCGCCAGCGACGAGAAAGCCGAGCTGAAAATTATTGAAGCGGCGAAGGAAGATCTGCGCCCACTGGAAAAAGCAGCTACGCCGGGCGCGCACACCATCGAGCTGGTGGCGGAGTATCTTAAAGTTCCGGTGGAAAAGACGATCAAAGCCGTCGCGTACCAGACGGAAAAAGACGAAACGGTTCTGGCGTTCGTGCGCGGCGACCACGAAGTAAACGAGATCAAGCTGCAAAACGCCGTAGGCGCGCTGGCACTCCGCATGGCGGATGATGCGGCGATTCGCGGGGTGGGCGGCGTTCCCGGCTTCATGAGCCCTATCGGGATCAGAAAGGGAACGAAAATCGTCGCTGACGCCACCGTCATGGCGATGTATAACGCGGTGGCGGGCGCAAACGAGCCGGACGTTCACTACAGGAATGTGACGCCGCGGCGTGATTTCACGGATGTTTTGACCGCAGACATTCGATTGGCGAGGGAAGGCGATCCCTGTCCGCATTGCGGCGGAACGCTGAAAATGACCCGCGGCATTGAGGCGGGGCAGATCTTCACGCTGGGCATAAAATACAGCGCGGCGCTCGGCGCGACGTTCCTTGATGAAAGCGGCAAGGAGAGGCCGCTTCTTATGGGTTGTTATGGGATTGGCGTCAGCCGGACGATGGCGGCGGCGATCGAGCAGAATAACGATAAAGACGGCATTATCTGGCCGCGGGCCATCGCGCCCTTCGAGGTCGTCGTCGTTCCCGTCAACGCGAAAATCCCCGAGCAGCTGACACTGGCGGAAAAAATTTACGGCGAGCTGAAAACGGCGGGCGTCGACGTACTCCTCGACGATCGCCGCGAGCGCGCCGGCGTTAAATTCAAAGACGCCGACCTCATCGGCTGCCCGCTGCGGATAACCGTGGGGCCGAAAGCGCTGGAGGAAGACAAAATCGAAGTGCGGGCGCGCCGTACCGGCGAAGTAAAAGAATTTGCCGCCGCGAATTATTTATCCGGCGTGCAGGCGCTGCTGGCGGATTTATAAGATTAAACGGGTTTGCGTTCGGATTTGGGGAAGATTACGGAAAGGGAAAGGAGTCTTCCCCGGCGGCTGGCTTGACTTTCGCGCAGGCGTTTTGTATAATTTGTGAAAGCGAAGGGTGCCTTCCTCATTTTGAGGAGGGCATTCGTCTTATTGTCACGTCAAAGGGATTCGTACTCATTTTCAATGGAGCGGGATATTATGGGAGCTTGGTGGGGATATTTTCTGCCGTCGGGAGACGCTTTAAACGATCCGGCGGTTCGGGAGCGGTGCGGGGCTTTGGCTGGTCGGACGGGGATCGGCGTCAATCTCCTCCTCTTCGCGGCGAAGCTTTTGATCGGGCTGACGAGCGGGGCGATATCAGTCATTGCCGACGCGCTGAATAATCTCTCCGACGCAGGGTCGGCTCTTGTCATGATGCTTGGTTTTCGCATTGCAGCGCGTCCCGCCGATCCCGAGCATCCTTTCGGGCACGGCCGCGTCGAGTATTTGACGGGGCTTTTTGTCGCTGTCGTCATTCTTCTCGTCGGGTTCGAATTATTACAGTCCTCGGCGCAAAAAATTCTCCACCCGGCGACGCTCGAAGTCAGTATGGTGTCTGCCGGGGTGTTGCTGATTTCTATTTTGGCGAAGCTGGGCCTGTCCTGGTTTTACCGGACGCTGGGAGAGCGCATCCAATCGGCGGCGATCCGGGCTGCGGCGGCGGACAGCCGGAACGACTGCCTGGCGACGGCGGCCGTTCTCCTCAGCCTGCTCGTATACGCGAGGATTGGATGGAATGTTGACGGCATAGCCGGGGTGTTTGTCGCCCTTTTTATCCTTTACAGCGGCTGGGAAGCGGTTATGAGCACTGCGCAGCCGCTCGTCGGGGAAGCGCCTGATCCGGCGCTGGTATCGGGGATCAAGGAGCTGGTGCTGGCGACGCCGCCTATCATCGGCGTGCATGATCTTATCATCCATGATTACGGGCCGGGGCGTATTTTCGTTTCCCTTCACGCCGAAGTGCCGGGCGATATGGAACTGATGGAAGCTCATACGGCCATCGATACGCTGGAACAGCGGCTGGAGGAACATTTTCCGATTACGGTAACGGTCCACATGGATCCGGTTCTGCTCGATGATCCTGAGACGAATCGCCTGCGCCTGCACGTTGATAATATTGTGCAGGCGATTACGCCGGGGCTTTCCATGCACGATTTTCGCGTCACGACGGCACCGGAGGGCGGTCATAATCTGATCTTCGATGTCGTCGTTCCGCATGGCTGCCCGCTCGACGACGAGCAGCTCAATCGTATTCTGAATGAACGGATAAAAGCGATCGATGGCCGCTGTCAGGCGGTCGTTCATTTCGACCATCAATATTGTTGACCGGGGTTTGGGCACAGGCGACAGGAAATAGTCCTTTTTTGGCGAAGTATTTCTTGTGAATATAGATCTTTGTCAAGCGTTTGACGGGAGGGAAAGTAAAATGAGAAAAATCATGGCGGCGCTCGCTGTCGCGCTGACGTTGGCAATGCCGATAACCGCCGCATCCGGCGGCGTCAACGGCATTATTAAATTGCGCCCGGAGATGAATTTTACAGCGATGAGAAGCGGTTCCACGGG
>CAJPUA010000175.1 GCA_905373705.1 uncultured Schwartzia sp.
GCCGCGGAGCCGCGGCTGGCGGCGCTCGAATACAGCGATTATCTTTTCAATACGCACTATCTGCCGCCGCCCTCCCCCGCGGAGAGGCGGCGGCGAGCGGCGGGATACGGCGTGTTTTTTAAGGATACGGCGCCGTTCCTCCATCGCTGGCGAGAGCCGGAGAAAAAGCTTCGGATCGGCTACATTTCCCCTGATTTTCGGGATCACGTCGTGCTGCGTTTTTGCGCGGCGCTGCTTACGTCTTATGACCGGGCGAGGTTTGAAGTCTGCGCTTATATGAACGCCCCGGAGGATGGGAAAAGCCGGGCGCTGGCGCGAGAGGTTGACGGCTGGCGCAATATTTTTGGCGCTTCGCCCGCCGCCGCAGCGCGGCAGATATATGAAGACGGCGTCGATATTCTCGTCGATCTGGCGGGGCATACCCGGGGCAACGCTTTGTCGGTGCTGGCGTATAAACCGGCGCCGGTGCAGGTGTCAGGCATCGGCTATTTCGCCTCGACGGGGCTTCCCACCGTGGATTATTTCCTCGGCGACGTCTATCTTGACGACGCGGCGGAGCAGGACGCCTTTACGGAGAAGCTCCTGGTATTGCCGCACAGCCATTTTTGCTATGTGCCGCGCGGCAAAGAGCCGGCGGTGGCGCCGCCGCCCTGCGAAAAAAACGGCTATGTGACGTTTGGCAGCTTTAATAATTTTACCAAGGTGACCGACGAGGTGCTGGCGGCATGGGCAGAGATCCTGCGGCAAGTGCCGGATTCGCGGCTGCTCCTCAAGGCTGAAGTATTCGGCGCAACGGACAGCCGCGCCTACGCGATGGAGCGGATCGCCCGGGCGGGGATCGTGCCGGAGCGGCTGATCCTGCGTTCTCTGTCGCGGGAGTATCTGGGCGAATACGCCGATATGGATATCGCGCTCGATCCTTTCCCTTATCCCGGCGGCGGAACGACCTGCGACGCCCTCTACATGGGCGTGCCGGTAGTTACGCTGGCGGGGGCGGATCACGGCGGCCGTTTTGGCGTGAGCCTCTTGAAAAATATCGGGCTGGGCGAGTTGGCGGCGGACAGCACGGCGCAATATGTGGAAAAAGCGGCAGGTCTGGCGGGAGATAGGGAGCTTTTAGCAGCTTTGCGGCGTGAGCTGCGTCCTTTGATGGAGAAATCGCCGCTGATGGATGTTCCCGCCTACATGAAGGCGATGGAGGGTGCTTATCGTCAGATCTGGGAGAATTACTGCGCCCGACAGACTGCGCCGGATTATGCGGCGTCGCGTCGGCTGACGGTGCTGTCGGACGCGCTGGCGCAGGCGGGGGATACGACGCAGGCGCTGGCGGTGGCGGATCATATTCTGGCGGCGCGCCCTGCGAACCGGCCGCTCGTAGAGAAATTGGCAGTGCGTTACCTCGACGCCGGGGAGGCGGCGGGGGCGACGACCGCCGTAAAACAGCTCAAGGTGACGGAAAAGCCGTATGGCTTCGGGTTGTTTCTTGCGGCCAGCGTTGCTTTTCTCTCTGGCGAGCGAGAAAAAGCCAAGCGTCTGGCGGAAGAAGCGCTGGAACGGCCTGACCTTAAACGCTGGCAGCGGGGCGCGGCGCACCATCTTCTGGCGGAGATATACAAAAAGGCGGGCGACCGGGCGGCCGCGGCAGAGGAGTATCTCGCCTCCAGTCAGAATAAGGAGATTGAGAACGGCAAGCTGGCGGATTACAGCAATTATCTTTTAAACCTTCATTTTAACGCGCGGCCGCCCGAGGAGCTCCTGACGGCGGCGCGGGGCTACGGAGCGCTTCTGGCGAAGGAAACGACGTATTCGCATCCCACGGAGCGCCGCCGCCACGATCGCCTGCGTGTCGGCTACATTTCGCCGGATCTTTGCCGCCACGTTGTGGCCGGGTTCAGTCAGGCGCTGTTTCATGATTATGACCGGAAGCGGTTCGCCGTTTACGGCTACGCGAACTGCACCGAGGATGAGGTCAGTCGGGACTTCGCCCGGGCGGCGGACGGTTGGCGCAATATCCGGGATATGGATCCGAAAGAGGCGGCGCGGCTCGTCTACGAGGACGAGATTGATATCCTGTTTGATTTGGCGGGGCATACCGGCGGCAATCTTCTGCCAGTGCTGGCACATAGACCTGCGCCGGTGCAGATTACGGGCATCGGCTATTTCGCGACGACAGGGCTGTCGGCGGTGGATTATTTTCTGACTGACGAAGCGGCGGCTTTGCCCGGAGAGGAAGCGTTCTTTACCGAGCGTCTGCTGCGTCTTTCGCACAGCCATCTCTGCTACGCCGCCATCGACGGCGCGGCGCGGCCGGTATCTCCGTTACCGTGCCGGGCAGCGGGATATGTGACCTTTGGCAGCCTGAATCAGTTCGATAAGGTGACGGATGAGATGCTGGACGCATGGGCGGAGATATTGCGGCAAGTACCGGACGCGAGGCTTTTATTGAAGGGAAGCGCCTTTGACGATGAAGGGCGGCGGGGAGATATCGAAAAGCGTCTGACAGCGCGTGGACTACCCCTGGCGCGGGTAACGAGGGAAGGGTACACGGCGGATTATTACGCGGCCTACGACCGTATCGACATCGCCCTCGACAGCTATCCCTATCCCGGTGGAGGAACGACCTGCGACGCGCTTTATCGCGGCGTTCCGGTCGTTACACGCTGCGGCGCGCATCATCACGAACGTTTCGGCTTTAGCTTGCTGAAAAATCTTGGATTGGAGGAACTCGCGGCGCCGACACTCGAAACGTACATCGCTAAGGCAGTCGCGCTGGCGCGCGACGAAGAACTTCTCGCCGCGCTCCGGTCCGGGCTGCGCGGGCGGATGCAAGCGTCGCCGGTAATGGACGGCGCGGCGTACATGCGGGAACTCGAGGCGGGATATGAACGGATCTGGGACGAGCGATGGCAAAAATAAGGAAAGGATTGCGGGGTTAAACTATTTTCTGCGCCGGGGTGGAGCGGGGCAAGTTTCGTTTTGGGAGCAGGATTTTGCGAAAGTTTGCCGTATATTATAAATAGTTTAGGACGCAACGGGGAAGCGGAGGGCATAGCATGGGAAAAGCAGCGCGTAGGATGAAGAAAAAAGAGGAGCAGGCGAAAGCCGCGGAAACGCGGCAGGAGAACGCCCGCTGGGAAGAAAAGTTGAAAAAACAAATGGCGGCGGGGCAGTACGCAGAGGCGATCGAGACGCTGGCGGAGCTCGTCAAAGGCAACGATATTAAGCCGGAATTTATGTATGACGCGGCGTATGCGTATTTCATGGTCGGCGATTACGAGCGGGCCGGGCAATGGATCAATAATACCTTGACGTATGAGCCGGGCAATATCCCGGTGCGTATTTTGCTGGCCCGTCTTTTGATTTTGCAGGAACGCGAGGACGATGGTCTGGCGATCTTTGATTTTGTGCTGGATAAAGGGCTGGCGGCGCTGACGGAAGAACAGAAAGATGAGATTGAAGAGATTGTAGAGTTTTACGGGCGCAGCGAACGCGAGAAGGTGCAGCGCAATTATCCTCATATTGCGGCTTTCCTGAAATTGGAAGCGGCAACACCGGGGACGCGGGACGTGGCAAGTATC
>CAJPUA010000176.1 GCA_905373705.1 uncultured Schwartzia sp.
CCTTAGTATAGCATTCTTCCGCGGCTTTTTCCACCGATCAGCGCCGCCCTGCAGGCGGGAAAATCAGCCCAGCGTCGGGGCGATATTTTGCAAAAAATCCTCATACGCCAGACGCACACCCTCTTCCAGCTCCGTCTTGTAGCGCCAGCCCAGCGCCGCCGCCTTGGAAACGTCCAGGAGCTTTCGCGGTGTGCCGTTTGGCTTTTCCGTATCCCAGAGAATCGCGCCCTGATAGCCGACGACGCGCGCAACCAACTCCGCCAGCGCCTTGATCGTCAGCTCTTTTCCAGTGCCGGCATTCACGGTTTCAGTCCCCCGGTAGTGATTCATCAGGAAAACGCAGAGATTCGCCAGATCGTCCACATAGAGGAACTCCCGAAGCGGCGACCCGTCTCCCCAGCAAGTCACGGACGCCGCCCCCGCCCTCTTCGCTTCGTGGAAGCGGCGGATCAGCGCCGGCAGCACGTGGCTGTGCGTGGGATGATAATTATCGTTCGGCCCATAGAGATTCGTCGGCATTACCGAGATATAATCCGTACCGTACTGCCGGTTCAGGTATGCGCAGTATTTAAGCCCCGAGATCTTCGCCAGCGCGTAAGCCTCATTCGTTTCCTCCAACGAAGATGTCAGGAGACAATCCTCCTTCATGGGCTGCGGAGCCAGCCGCGGGTAAATGCACGACGAGCCTAAAAACTCCAGCTTTTTACAGCCGTTCTGCCACGCGGCGTGAATCACATTCATTTCCAAAATCATATTGTCGTACATGAAATCCGCCGGGAATTCGCTGTTGGCTCCAATGCCCCCCACCTTCGCCGCCGCTAAAAAAACGTAGGTCGGCCGCTCAGCGGCGAAAAATTCCTCCACCGCCGCCTGCCGGCAGAGGTCTAATTCAGCATGGGTGCGGGTCACGATATTCTGATAGCCCTGCCGGGTGAGTTCTTTCAGGATCGCTGCCCCCACCATGCCGCGGTGTCCCGCTACATAGATCTTCGCGTCCTTTTCCATCATGCTTCGTCGCTTCCCTTCGCTTTCTCCGCCGCGCGTCCCCCGGCACCGCTCTCCGGCTCCGACCACTTGATCTTATCCTCCCGGGAGATGTCTGTCCCCATCTGCACTTCGATGAGGGTCATGTCCTCCGCCGCTTCCACCTTGTGCTTACATCCCACCGGCAGGCGCACCACATCACCGACCCTTACCGCCCGGCGCACCCCGTCTACGAGGACTTCGCCATGGCCGCCCACCACCGTCCAGACCTCCGCCCGGTGGGCGTGGCTGTGGTAGTTCATGGCGTGCCCGGCGCGGAGCGTCACCTTGATGACGAGGCTCTCCTCCCCCACGTCCAAGATGCGAAAACTGCCCCAAGACTTCTCAGCAAACATGGCCGCCCGGGTAAACCGTTCCACATAAGGCTTAATATAGCTGGAACAGCGCTTATCCGCCACCAAAATCCCCTCGGGGCTGGCCGCCACCACGGTATCCTTCAACCCCATGCAGAGAACCGGCACGTCCATTTCATTGACGACCTGAGTGCCGCCGCAGTCCTCGTCCATGGTCACATCGCCGATGGACGGTACCTCCATAATTTCCGTCAGCGTGTTCCACGTCCCCAAATCCTTCCAATCCCCGGCGTAACGCACGACGGAAATGCTGCGCTCCTTTTCCACCACTGCGTAATCGAAGCTGATCGAAGGCAGCGCCTCATAGCGCGCGAAAAGAGCCGCATAATCAGAAGTCCCCAGCGCTTCCCGTGCTTTTCCCAACACATAGCCGAGCCGGCAGGCGAAAACGCCGCTGTTCCAAAGCGCTCCCTGGCTGATATAACGCGCCGCCTCGCTCTCGTCGGGCTTTTCCCGAAACGCTTCTACTCTGCTGATCCGCCCCTTCTCCCGCGGCAGGATATAGCCGTATTTGGCGCTGGGATACGTCGGCTCTACGCCCATCAAGAGAAGCGACGCCTCCCCCGCCGCCGCAAGCTCCGTCAGCTCCCGCACCGCCGCGAAGTACCCGTCCTCCACATAAGGATCGACCGGGCAGATCGCGACGGCCTCATCATCCCCGACGCCTTTTTTATCGTGGAGATACGCGCCCGCCAAGGCGATTGCCGGAAAGGTATCCCGGCGGCAAGGCTCTACGGAAAGCGCCACCTTCTCCCCCAGCTGGTGGCGAAGCGCCGCGACCTGCGCCCGCGACGTCGCGATCAAAATCTTCGCCTCGGCGTCTGCGCGCAGCACCTGCCGGTACACTCGCTGCGCCATAGAGAGATACGTTCCGTCCTCCTGCCGGAAGATGGGAATGAACTGCTTTGATCGAATCTCGTTGGAAAGCGGCCACAGGCGCTTGCCCGAGCCGCCGGAAAGAAGCACAATATGCACGCGCCCTCGCCTCACCTTCTCCGGCTCACCGGCCGTATTTCTCCATATCCGCCTCAACCATCAGGCGAACGAGCGCCGGAAAATCCACCTTGCGCCGCCATCCAAGCTCCCGCTCCGCCTTCGCGGCATCGCCCCAGAGAAGCTCCACCTCCGCCGGGCGGAAAAGCTGCGGATCCACGGCCACCAAGAGGCGGCCCGTCTTTTGACAATAGCCCTTCTCCTCCACCCCCGTGCCGCGCCACGCGATCTCGATCCCCGCCGCTTCCCGAAACGCCAACTCCACAAACTCCCGCACCGTATGCGTCTCATTCGTTGCCAGCACATAATCGTCGGGCTTCTCCTGCTGCAACATGCGCCACATGCCCTCCACATAATCCCCGGCAAATCCCCAATCCCGCTTAGATTCCAGATTCCCCAAGGTCAGATGATCCATCTTCCCCGCCAAGATCTTCGCCACCGCGATGGTGATCTTTCGGGTCACAAAGGTCTCCCCGCGGCGCGGGGACTCATGATTGAACAGGATCCCATTCGCCGCGAACATCCCGTATGCCTCGCGGTAATTCACCGTGATCCAATAGGAATAGAGCTTCGCCGCGCCATAGGGCGACTTCGGATAAAAAGGCGTCGCTTCACTCTGGGGCGCCGTCTCCGGCAGTCCCCCGAACAGCTCCGACGTCGACGCCTGGTAAAACCTTGCCTTCGGCGCCGCCTGCCGCACCGCTTCCAACAGCTTCAGCGTGCCAACGCCCGTCGCCTCCGCCGTATACTCCGGCACCTCAAAGGACACCGCCACATGCGACTGCGCTGCGAGGTTGTATACTTCATCAGGCTGAATCTCCTGAAGCAGCATCTGCATTCCTGACGAATCCGTCAGATCTCCGTAGTGCATAAAGATCCGCCCCGCAAGGGACACATCCCCTAAAAGGTGGTCAATCCGCTCCGTGCACGGCGTACTGTGCCGCCGCTCTATGCCATGCACCTCATAGCCCTTTTCCAGCAAAAGTTCCGCCAAATACGACCCATCCTGCCCCGTAATCCCGGTAATCAACGCTTTTTTCATCTTGTGCCTCCATCGCCTCGTCCGAGTCCCTCCGAAATCATCTCGGCTTCTTTAAGATCGCACCAATCTGCTCTCATTAACATAAAATTTATCATTTTCCTCTTAAAACAAGTAATACTATATCACAATT
>CAJPUA010000177.1 GCA_905373705.1 uncultured Schwartzia sp.
ATCCTCGTCCGCCTCGCTCACTTGACGATATTAACAATATTATCCGCCGACGCCAGCACATGCGGTGGCGTGAGCGCCCGCTTGTAACCAAATACCCCGACGCAAAGCGGCTCGTAACCTGACGGAATACTGAGCTGCGCCACCACTTTCTGCGTCTCCGGGGCGCGGAGCAAACCGGGGGCAGAAGTCAACCAACAGGAACCGATCCCGTACTTTTCCGCCACCAGCATCATGCCGCCGAATACCATGTTCGCGGAATCTTCCGCATATTTAATGTCCCGATGCCCGGAAATGATAAGGAGCAGCGATGACTCCACCAGAATGCGGCCCGTCCCCGCCGGATCCCCCCAAATATCGCCGTGCACGCGCGCCAGCATCTTCTCATAGCTGGCTCCCAGCTGTTTCATGAGCCCCCGATTCTGAAGCACGGTAAAATGCCATTCCTGATTGCGGGTCGCGTTGGAGAGCATCTTTCCTTCTTCCAGGATCTCCATCAACTCCTCATCTTGGATCGGACGGATATCAAGCTGTGATGTGCTGCGCCGCATCAGTACGTTGCGCAATATATTGTTCATGGTTTTTCCTCCCGTCTCCATTCTCCGTGCTCAGCGATTATCCACACGTTCCGGCCCCGCTATATCATGTCGGCGGAATCGTTCCTCGGCGAGCTGCTCATACTTCGTTCCCGGACGACCATAATTCGCATAAGGATCAATCGATATGCCGCCCCGTGGCAGAAACTTTCCCCAGACTTCAATATAGCGCGGATCCATAAGAGCAATAAGATCCTTCATGATAATATTTACAACGTCCTCATGGAACGCGCCGTGGTTACGGAAACTGAACAGATACAGCTTCAGCGATTTACTCTCAACCATACGAACATCAGGAACGTACGCGATGTAAAGCGCCGCAAAATCCGGCTGCCCAGTAATAGGGCAAAGGCTCGTAAACTCAGGGCAATTGAATTTCACCCAGTAATCGTTCTCCCGATGCCGGTTGCTAAAAGTCTCCAACACCTGAGGCGCATAATTCGCGGGGTATTTCGTTTCTTCCTGGCCCAAAAGTGTCAGCCTTGACGCATTTTCCTCATGCTCGCTCATCTGCCGCCTCGCTTTCCATATACTGCCGCACAAAATCCGTCTCGGACGCGGGGCGGCCAAAAAGATACCCCTGAATATAATCCGCCCGGCACTCCTTCGTCACGATGTTGTAAACCTCCGTCTCTTCGACGCCTTCGATACATACCTCAATCCCCATACGGTGACACAGCGTCACTGTATATTCGACAAGCTGCCGGTCAAAATCGTTCTCCAGAATATGCCGAACAAACTCTCGATCCAATTTAACAATGTCACAGGGCAGCTTTTTGAGATAAGCCAGCGAAGAATAGCCCGTACCGAAATCATCCATGGCGATGCGAACGCCCTTCTCGCGGAACTCGTTAAACCGCTGATGAAGAAACGTCCAATCGGAGACGATCATACTTTCTGTGAGCTCCAGTGTTACTGCGTCCGGCGGCAAGCCGAGAGCATCGATCGTCTCAAATACGAACGGGAAAAACGTGACGTCTTTGATCTGCGCGTAAGAGACATTAATACTTATATGAAAATCCGGCACATACTCCCGCCATTTCTTGCAAGTCTTGAGCGCTTCCTCAATGATCCATTTACCCAGCGGCAGGATCATTTTCGTTTCTTCCAGGACCGGCACAAATTCCATTGGTGAAACCATCGCGCCCTGCGGATTTTTCCAGCGCAGCAAGGCTTCCGCACCAATCAGCCGCTGCGATGAAGCGCTCACCTGCGGCTGATAAAAAAGCGAAAACCCTTCGCAGCTATTCTCAACACTCGTCTTTATCGTATCGCGCATGGCGAGCACCCGCATCCAGCGGTTATACTGCTCACGTGTGAACACGACGTTACGGTTTTTTCCGTCTCTTTTCGCTAGATCCAGCGCCGCCTCAGCGCGTTTATGGAGCGCCAGATATTCCCGGCCCCCTTGCGGATAAATCACCGTGCCGCCAGAAACCGTACAGAAATACATTTTCCCATCGATAAACTGCTGCCGCGACATACATATCTGAATGGCCTTAAAGATCTCCCCCGCCGTCTCGGCCGAAGCGCCTCGCAGAACGACCCCGAACTCATCGCCGTCAAGTTTATACAGCATGACGCCTTCCGGCAAAATATTGGTAATCTGATCCGCCGCCGACCGAAGCACTCGATTGCCAAAGGAGCGATTGTACGTCTCATTAACAATTTTAAAATTATCTAAACCCAAAAGCAGGATAGCCCCGGCGACGCCCGTCCGTCGGAACTCATTGAGCGCCTCTTTGACCGCCCGCTCAAATTGCGTCCGGTTAAGTAAGCCGGTAACCGTATCCGCCCGATTGATCTGTTCCAAGCGAACCATTATCCCCGCGGAAAAATAGGGCTTTCCGTGCGCGTCACGGAGCAACACGCTCCGTCGGCGCAGCCATACATAGCGATCTGAGCGATCGCGCGCCCGCAGCTCAATATCGATCTCGTCCGTCAGCCCCTGCTCCATAGCCTCTTGCCACGCCTTAGAAAACTTTGCCCGGTCATCAGGATGGAGCCGCGGCATCCACACCGCATCCATATCATTGACGACCCGGCCGGGCATCTCAAAATCAGCGACCCAATTCTCTGAAAGGACAATTATCCCCGCCTTAAGATCATGAATAAAAAAATACGCGTCGCTTGATCGGGGCAGTGTATTAAAATAAAACTCTATCTGCTTTAAAAGTGGCGGCAACGCTTTAGAACACCGCTGGTCACCTTTCGGTGAAACCCTCCCCGTAGCTTCGTCCCGCTTGCCCCTCATACCAATCACCTGATTTTTCGCCGCTTCGCTCCCCTGCCCCAGCCTGATAATCACCGCAGCGGCACTTGTTTCTTAGCTTTTCTTACATTATAAATTCATTATAATGTATTCCAGCGCCAATGGCAAGCTACCCTTTCATTGTCTCAGCGCGCTAAACAAAAGGCAATACGCCGGACAATACTGCTCGTCTCCAAGCTCCTTACAGCGTATCGTGCAACGGGTACCAAAGAAACTCATGACTCTTCCAACCGTATTGGTTATACTTCCCATCGTTAGCAAGAGGGGGGAAGATGAGCGGCGTACCGCCGTCGCCGCTGGCGGTAACCTCGATCGGCTTTCCCGCTTCTACGTCGACGGCGGGAAAATCAAGCACGACGCCCACTCTTTGCCAAGTCGTCCGATGGCCGAAATCCGGCTCGATAGATCGCTGTAAATTTGCGTAACGCACCTGCGAAGGCTCCAGCTCCCGTTCTCCCTGGGAAACACGAATCTTTACGTTCAAAAAACTCTCGCGGTTGAAATTGCGGATATTGAACAATATCCGCAGCTGGCAGATATCGCCCGCCGAGCGGAACGCCCCGAAATCACGCCGCCCGCTTCGCGTCTGTTCAATCTGCTCGTTCATGACGCAGGTAAACGGCGTAAGCCAGTAAATATCCGCTGCCGTACGCACGTCGCCCGCCAGAAAATGGCTTCCCTTGACCGGCCCCGCCG
>CAJPUA010000178.1 GCA_905373705.1 uncultured Schwartzia sp.
CGTCCAGGTGGTCAGTATGCCATCCATGGAGCTGTTTGAAGAGCAAAGCGGCGCGTATCGTGAGAGCATCCTGCCACGTGCCGTGCGGGCGCGCGTAGCCATCGAAGCGGCATCGGGCTTTGGCTGGGAGCGCTATGTTGGACTCGACGGGGCGGTGGTCGCGATGACGGGCTTTGGCGCCTCCGCCCCAGGAGATGTTTTGTTCCGTAAGTTTGGCTTTACGAAAGAACATGTGGCGGAGGTCATGAAAAAAGTTTTGCGCGGCTGAGTGCGGTGAAGATTCAGTATTTTCCGTAGAAAAACCGTTCTTAGTAAATTCCTTTGGCGCATATAAAATTCTCCATTTGCGCAAGGGCGTTCGTCAAGTAAAAGTAAAGAGAAAGCAAGAGCGAGAAAGGGACTGTCGCCTGGACAGAGCCAGGATACAGTCCTTTTTTTGTTCGAGCTTTGCGGTTTAACGTATGAAAATCTTAAATCATATAAAAAAGCGATAGACGCCTGTTTGTGGCGGATATAAAACGATTAGATACGCCCGGCCGCGTGGATATGAAAAAGATTGATAAATAAGTGTTGACAATCATTTTGGCGGGTGATAGTATATAAAAGCGCCTGTTTACAGGGCGTGGTATGTCCTATTGGGAGTGACAGGGAATGACGCTGGAATCTTTGAAAAACGCGCCGCATGTGACAGGTTTGAAGCAGGTCAGTAAAATTGTCGGCAAAGGGGACGCGAAAGGCGTGTTCGTGGCTGTGGATGCGGATGTGCGCGTGACGAAGCCCTTAAAAGCGCTTTGCGAGGAAAAAGGCGTTCCGGTCAACGATACGGCGACCATGGCGGAGATCGGAAAAGCCTGCACCATTGAAGTAGGGGCGGCTGCGGCGGCGCTTCTGAAGTAACTTACGGTAAAAACTTGTTTCTATACTAATACATGGGGACGAGTTTTGATAAATCATGAATCTTCAATATGAAGGAAGGAGGTGCTTGTATGCCTACGATAAATCAGTTGGTTCGTAAGAGCAGACAGACCATGCAGGAGAAATCCACATCACCGGCGCTTAAAAATTGCCCGCAGAAACGAGGCGTTTGCACGCGCGTCTATACGACGACCCCGAAAAAGCCGAATTCGGCTCTGCGTAAGGTCGCTCGTGTTCGCTTGACGAATAGTATTGAGGTAACGGCTTACATCCCGGGTATTGGTCATAATCTTCAGGAGCATAGCGTTGTTTTGATTCGCGGCGGTCGTGTAAAGGACCTGCCGGGCGTTCGCTATCACATCATCCGCGGCTCGCTGGATACGGCGGGCGTTCAGGATCGCAACCAAGGCCGGTCGAAATACGGTGCGAAACGTGCGAAGAAAAAATAATGCGGTTTGAAGATTGAACGCAAGGAGGGATTTTGTATGCCAAGAAAAGGTGCGGTACCAAAACGCGATGTTCTGCCGGATCCGGTATATCATGATAAAATCGTCACCAAATTTATCAATAAAGTGATGCTTTCCGGTAAGAAGGGCGTCGCGGAGCGTGTCGTCTACGACGCTTTTGAGACAATCCGATCCAAGACGGGAAAGGATCCGCTGGAAGTGTTCCAGACGGCGCTGAAAAATGTCATGCCGGTCCTTGAGGTGCGGGCTCGCCGGGTCGGCGGCGCGAATTATCAGGTGCCGGTCGAGGTTCGCCCGGATCGCCGGATGACGTTGGGGATCCGCTGGCTGGTAAATTACGCGCGGCTGCGCGGAGAAAAGACAATGGATGAGCGGCTTTCCGCCGAACTCATGGACGCGGCCAACAATACAGGGGCGGCGGTTAAGAAAAAAGAAGATACGCATAAAATGGCGGAAGCGAACAAGGCATTTGCTCATTATCGCTGGTAATCATTAGGCAGTATCTGGAAATAAGGAGAGATAAATAGTGGGCAGAGAGTTTTCGCTGGAAAAAACTCGCAATATTGGTATCATGGCACACATTGATGCCGGCAAAACGACGACCACTGAGCGTATCCTCTTCTACACGGGTGTAAACCATAAGATTGGTGAAGTACATGATGGTGCGGCAACGATGGACTGGATGGATCAGGAGCAGGAGCGCGGCATTACGATTACGTCGGCCGCGACGACGTGCTACTGGAAGGGACATCGCATCAACATCATCGACACGCCAGGTCACGTGGACTTTACGGTTGAGGTAGAACGCTCTTTGCGCGTGCTTGACGGCGCGATTGCGGTTCTGACCGCCCGGGGAGGCGTTGAGCCACAGACGGAGACGGTGTGGCGGCAGGCGGAAAAGTACGGCGTTCCGCGTATGGCTTATGTCAATAAAATGGATTCGACGGGTGCAGATTTTTTCAACGTCCTGCACATGATGCTGGAGCGCCTGAACGCAAATCCGGTCGCTATTCAGCTTCCTATCGGGGTCGAGGACACGTTCTGCGGCGTTGTCGATCTGGTTAAGATGGACGCGATCATTTATGAAGACGATTTAGGGAAAGTGAGCGATGAGGTCGCTATTCCTGATGAATTGCAGGCGCAGGCGGAAGAATATCGGGAAAAACTGTTGGAAGCCCTGGCGGAAACCGATGACGAACTGATGGAAAAGTATCTTGGCGGTGAAGAACTGACGGAGGATGAGATCTGCAGCGCTATCCGCAAAGCGACCATCGCCTGCCAGATATGCCCCGTGACCTGCGGATCGTCATTTAAGAATAAGGGCGTTCAGCCGATGCTGGATGCGGTCGTCGCCTATATGCCGGCGCCAACGGATATTCCGGACATCAAGGGGACGAACCCGGAGACCGGTGAGGAAGATTCCCGTCCGTCAAGCGACGACGCACCGTTTGCGGCCCTAGCCTTCAAGATTATGGCGGATCCCTTCGTAGGGAAGTTGGCGTTTTTCCGGGTCTATTCCGGTACGTTGGACGCCGGGTCGTACGTTTACAATTCGACGAAGAACCGTAAGGAGCGCTTGGGGCGTATCTTGCAGATGCACGCCAATCACCGGGCGGAAATCACGCGGGTTTACAGTGGCGATATCGCGGCGGCGGTTGGCTTGAAGTCTACGACGACAGGCGATACGCTGTGCGATGAAGAACATCCGATCATTTTGGAATCGATGGTTTTCCCGGATCCGGTTATCTCGGTGGCGGTGGAGCCAAAGACGAAGGACGATCAGGAAAAAATGGGGGTCGCGTTGCAGCGCTTGGCGGAAGAAGATCCGACGTTCCGGGTGCATACCGATGCGGAAACGGGACAGACGATTATTTCCGGTATGGGCGAGCTTCATCTGGAAATCATCGTCGACCGTATGCTGCGCGAGTTCAAGGTGGACTGCACAGTTGGTAATCCTCAGGTCGCGTACCGGGAGACGATTCGCAAATCCGTCAAGGCGGAAGGCAAGTTTGTCCGCCAGTCCGGTGGTCACGGACAGTATGGTCATTGCTGGCTGGAACTTGTTCCCCAGGAGCCGGGCGAAGGCTTCAGCTTCGAGAACAAGGTGGTCGGCGGCGCGATTCCCAAGGAGTTCATCAACCCGATCGAGGCTGGTGTCAAACAGGCGATGGA
>CAJPUA010000179.1 GCA_905373705.1 uncultured Schwartzia sp.
GTCCTCGCGCCGGCGAAAGCGCAGTTTGAAAACGAAAACATCATCTAAGCTCATGATATTCCCTCCTATCACGGTCGCTTTCCCGTATAACAAAATCGACGCCAGCGGCAAATCCCTTGCCGAAAAGATGCGTGATGCCGAAAACCAAAAGCTGCACCGACCGCCTGTTTTAACTGCGCGCCGGCGGCCTGTCCTTCAGCAATCCGATGAACAAATAGATCAACTGCCCGGCAAAAAATGCCGCCCCGGCAAGGAGCATAAGCCCTGCCCCCAAGCCGAGAGAATCTTGACCGGGCCCAGTATACGCCGCCCAGCTACCTTCCACCTCATCGGCGAGAACGTGCCACGCCAACAGGCTGAGCGCGGTGACAAGCGGGGCGAGGACCGCCCAGAAGCCCGATCGGCCAAGCGCATGGAGGCGGCGCGCAGCAAGGACCGTCTGTGAAGCATATAATAGCGCGGTGAAAACAAGCCATGCGGCGCGAATGAGGAAAATACAGGACCCCCTGTCGCCGGAATACCCAAACACTAAAGACATGAGCAGGAAGGAACCGAGCCAAGCCATCGCGATTTCTGCCGCCAAAAGCACCGCCCAGGCGTCAACATAAGTCTCGCGGGAGATCCTTCCGCGGGGAGAGAAAAAGAACTTTAGCATATTATACATCATTTTCTCCTCTCGGCGCCAAGCGCGGGCGCGCATTCGATTTGCCGCGGCGCGTCGATGCGGGGACGGGACCTTATCATCCGCTCTTTCCCGTGTAATATGGGTTTGTCAAACTTACGGATACGCCAAGAGCCGTCAATCGAAACGCGCCGATAGTAGACCTCGCGGACAGGGTTCAGCCCCTTATCGTCCTCGCGCCGGCGAAAGCGCAGTTTGAAAACGAAAACATCATCTAAGCTCATGGTATCCCCTCCTGTCACAGTTCTCCTTCCAGTATAATGAAAATCGTTTAAGGCGGCAAATAAATTTTACCGCTGTAGGTTTTTTCTCGCTGCGAAATGTGCTACAATAAGAATACAATGATTGTGTTTATTTTTCACAGGGAAGGAGATTTTCCTTATGGCAACGATTTTTTCTACTGCCCGGCAGACCTCGATGATGTACCAGATTGCGAACCGCGGCCTCGCATTCGGGCGCTTATCAAATGCGCCGGATTTTCTCTGGGGCGCTCGCGCGAATCATTCTTCGCGCCAAAATAATTATAACGCGCTGTCGTTCCTTTACGGTAACAACAGCGCTCAGCTCCGAAGCTTGATGAAACAGTATTCATCCGTTAAACAGCAGTTCGGCACGGAAACGAATAAAACGATTACGGATCTGAAAAAATCCTCGTCCGCGCTGAAAACGGCAGACTTCAATGTCAAAGGGGCTACGGAGGCGGAAACCGCCGCCAACATCAAAAACGTCGTCGACAAGGTCAGCGATTTCGTTGGAAAGTATAACGACGCGGCTAAATTCTTTTCCGACAACGCCGACGTTTCCCGCCGCGTCGGTCAGCTCGCCGATTCCTTCAAGGATGAGCGGCCGTTTACCCGATCGCTCTCCGAAGTGGGTATTACCTCCGACACGGCGACGGGAAAGCTGCGTCTCGATACCGACGCGCTGACGAGCGCTCTGAAAAAATCCCCCAAGACCGTCGAAGCGGTTCTGGGGAAGAACGGCCTCGCCGGGCGCGCCGAGCAAAAGGCCAACCGGGCGGCGTTCCAGAAGGAGAACCTTTTCCCGAACTTTTCGTCCCTGCTGGGGCAAAAATCCATCGACCCCTCCAAGCTGACATATTCCAACCGAGCGCTCGCCCAACAGGCAAATTATAACCACATCGGCACGCTTCTCAATATGTATTTCTAATAACATCATATTAAAACGCGCGGCAGAACGAGAGTTTCTCCCTCTGCCGCGCGTTTTTTGTTCGTTTTCGCTTATTCGACCGCTATGACCTGATAATCCTTTGCTTCCACGGTCTTTTTCAGCACGTCGTCGGCGACGTTGCCGGTCAAGGTCAGTACCGCCGTGCCTTTTTCGTGGCTGACGACCGCCTCTTTCACTTCGGGCAGCGCTTCCAAGGCCTTTTTCACCGTGGCCTCACAATGGCCGCAGGTCATGCCCTCGATTTTCATGGTCTTATTCATTTCCTGTTCCTTCCTTTCTTCTGTAAACAAATTTTCGGGCAGCTTCACCGGCGCCCCTCCTTCATCGCGCCCCGTGTCATAAAGGCGGAAGAAGTTCAGCCGCAGCGCGTTTGATACGACGGAGAAGCTCGACAAGCTCATGGCCGCCGCCGCAAACATCGGGCTTAGCGTCCAGCCAAAGAGCGGGATCCAGACCCCCGCCGCCAATGGAATGCCCACCACATTGTAAAAGAACGCCCAAAAGAGGTTCTCGTGGATATTGCGGAGCGTCGCCCGGCTGAGGCGGATCGCCGCCGCCACATCGAGGAGACGGCTCTTCATCAGCACGATATCCGCAGCGTCGATGGCGATGTCTGTTCCCGCGCCAATGGCAATGCCGGTATCGGCGCGGGTCAGCGCCGGGGCGTCGTTGATGCCGTCGCCGACCATCGCCGTTTTTCCCGCCGTTTGCAAGGAACGGATCATTTCCTCCTTGCCGGAGGGGAGAACGTCGGCGATAACCTCGTCCACCCCCGCCTCGCGGCCAATCGCTTCGGCTGTCCGGCGATTGTCTCCCGTCAGCATGACGACGCGCAGCCCCATCCCCTGAAGCTCGGCAACGGCTTGGCGACTGTCCTCCTTGATGGTATCCGCCACCGCGATCATCCCCAGGCACCGGCCGTCCCCGGCAAAAAAGAGCGGCGTTTTCCCCTGCTCCGCCAGCGCGTCAGCTTCCCGCGATAATTGCGGGGATATCGCCGCTTCGCCGCCGATGAATTGGCCACTGCCACCGAACAATTGACGCCCGCCTATGACGGCGCGCAGTCCATTTCCGGGAAGCGCCGCAAACTCCTGCGCTTCCTCCAAGCTAAGATCCATCTCCCGCGCTTTTTGCCGCACTGCCCGCGCCAGCGGATGCTCGCTTTTCGCTTCCAGCGAGGCCGCGAGGCGCAAAAGCTCCCTTTCGCTCATATCGTCTACGGGGCGAATGTCGGTGACGACGGGCACGCCGCTGGTCACGGTGCCGGTTTTATCGAGGGCGACAATCTGCGTGTGCCCCGCGGCCTCGAGCGACGCCGCCGTTTTGAATAAAATGCCATGGCGCGCCCCGCGCCCGCTGCCCGCCATGATCGCCACCGGCGTCGCCAACCCCAGCGCGCAAGGGCAGCTAATGACCAAAACAGCGATCCCCCGCGCCGCCGCTTCCCCGGCAGACGACCCCAGCGCCAGCCAGACCGCCGCCGTAAGCGCGGCGAGAGCGATGACCACCGGCACAAATATCCCCGAAACGCGGTCGGCGATTTTTGCGATAGGCGCTTTCGTCGCCGCGGCGCTCTCCACAAGCTGAATGATCTGGGACAGCGTCGTATCCTCGCCGACCCGCGACGCCCGGCAGCGCAG
>CAJPUA010000180.1 GCA_905373705.1 uncultured Schwartzia sp.
TTTCGTCAAAAATTCATCCCTCCGATAAGAATTTTATCGAAAAAAGAAGTTTCTTCTCGCAAAAAGGACGCCCGCTGCGAAAAATCACAGCGGGCGTCCTTTTTAAATGCAGCGCATTATATACGAATCAGCAAGTATGGCAGGTATCGTAAAGGCCGTTCTCCTTCAAAACCTTGACCGCTAAATCCCCCATGGCCGCCACGGTCTCCGCCACCTCAATCCCCGCTTCGTTCAGCGCTTTGATCTTATCGGCCGCGGTGCCCTTGCCGCCGGAAATGATAGCCCCGGCATGGCCCATGCGCTTGCCCGGAGGCGCCTGCTGTCCGCTGATGAAGCCGATGACCGGCTTCTTCATGTAGGCCTTGATCCACGCGGCCGCCTCTTCTTCCGCCGTGCCGCCGATCTCACCGATCATCATGACGGCCAACGTGTCCTCATCCCGATTGAAGGCGTCCAAAACCTCAATGAAATCCATTCCCTTCACCGGATCGCCGCCGATGCCGATGCAGGTGGTCTGACCGATGCCCGCCATGGTAAGCTGGTACGTGACCTCGTAGGTCAAGGTGCCGGAACGGGAAACAACGCCCACATGCCCCTTCTTGTGGATGTAGGTGGGGAGAAGCCCCAAGCGGCACTCGTCCACCGTGAGGATGCCGGGGCAGTTCGGCCCGATGAGCCGCGTATGCTTTCCTTTTAAATAGCGGCGCACCTTCACCATATCCAGCACCGGAATGTGCTCGGTAATGCATACCACGATATCGATGCCGGCCTCTGCCGCCTCGATGATGGAATCCGCCGCGAACCGCGCCGGGACGTAAATGACGGAGACATTGGCTCCCGTCTCCCGCATCGCATCGGTCACCGTATTGAATACAGGGATGGTATCCAGCACCGTCTCCCCCGCCCGGCCGGGGGTCACGCCGGCCACAACGTTCGTGCCGTATTCCTTCATAATATTCGTATGAAACGTCGCCTGCTTGCCGGTAATGCCCTGCACGACGACTCTGCTGTCTTTCCCTACAAAAATTCCCATCGCTCGTGTCCTCCTCAGGCCTTCACGTTAAGCTCGGCCGCTTTTTTCGCCGCTAATTCCACGGCCTGCTTTGCGCCTTCGTCCATCTTCTCCGCCATGTACACGCCGGGTACCTTCGCGTCCTGCAGGATTTTCCGCCCCGCGGCCACGTTCGTCCCGTCGAGGCGCGCCACCACCGGCACCCGCAGGCCGACGACCTTCGCCGCCTCCACGATGCCGGCGGCAATGACGTCGCACTTATTGATACCGCCGAAAATATTCACGAACACGCTGTGTACCTGATCGTCCGACTGCATGATGCGGAAGGCCTCGGCGATTTTCTCCACCGTGGAATCGCCCCCCACGTCCAGGAAATTGGCCGGCTCGCCGCCGTAGAACTTGATGATGTCCACCGTGGCCATGGCCAGGCCGGCGCCATTCACCATGCAGGCCACATCGCCCCCCAAATTGACGTAGGAGAGAGCCGCTTTCGCCGCGGCGCGTTCCTTCGGGTCTTCCTCGCTCTCGTCCCGCAGCGCTTCGATATCCGGATGGCGATAGAGGGCGCTGTCGTCGAAATTGAGCTTCGCGTCAAGGGCTAAGACCTCATTTTCCTTCGTCACTACCAAAGGATTGATCTCCGCCAAAGAGCAGTCTTTCGCCACAAAGGCCTGATAGAGGCATTCCATCAGCTTGATGGCCTTGTTCATGACGGCAGGCTTAAAATTCATCTTAAAAGCCATCCGCCGTGTCTGGAAGGGCATGAGCCCCGCCACGGGGTCGATAAATTCCTTGAAAATCTTCTCCGGCGAATGGGCCGCGACCTCCTCGATGTCCATGCCGCCTTCTTCCGACCCCATCATCACCACTTCCGCCGTCTTGCGGTCAATGACGAAACTCAGATAGTATTCCTTCTCGATGTTCGACCCTTCCTCGATGAGGAGGCGGTTCACCTGCTTGCCCTCAGGGCCGGTCTGATGCGTGATCAGGACCTTCCCTAAAAGCGCCGACGCGAAAGACTTCACCTCGTCGATGCTGTGGGCGAGCTTCACGCCCCCCGCCTTGCCCCGGCCTCCGGCATGGATCTGGGCTTTGACCACAACCACCGGCGTCGTAAGATCCTTGGCGACCCGCGCCGCTTCCTCGGGGCTGAACGCCGCGTGGCCGTTCGGCACCTTGACGCCGAACTCCTTCAAGACTTGCTTGCTTTGGTACTCGTGGATGTTCATAGACTTGCCTCCCTGTCTGAATGTCCCGATCCCGGGCCGCTGTCGGCGCGAACAAAAGCTCGTCGCAAAGAGACCTCCGCCCCACGCCGCTCTTATTGTACCGTGTTTTCTCCATTTCGTCCACAAAATTCAGAAAAAGAAAGCTCTGATTTATTCTCTCATGTCCTACTCGTCCACAAGCCCCATAAAGGTCGCGAAGAACGTCTTGAGTTTTTCTATGACGCCAGCTTTCTTCGCCGCGCGATTGCCACCGAAACGGCGCACCGGCGGCAAAATAGCGTCAATGGCCGTTCCTGTCGTCTTAAGCCTGCCATCACGAAAGCTACTGGCCACAAAAGTTTCTGTCTCCTCAGGCTTCAGATTCTCTGCCTGCACAATCTCAGCGAGCGCCTTTTCCTTCTCCTCCGTGACGTATTTGCGCCAGTCCTCCATCACCTTTGTATCGGTGTTGATGGTCGCAATGAACCCATCGATCAGCGCCTTCTTGCTGCGCAGCTCTGGACTCGACCCAACGGCACGGTCGATCGCGCCGATGATGCTCTTATCCGCACCGTTCGCAGCATGATACTTCTCCACGAGCATGAGAATGTAGTCGATATTGATGTCTACCTGCCGGATCAGTTCCAGCTCAAACACAACGTCATCGTTGATGTTCTCCTTCTCCGCATTCCCCTGCCCCGTCAATACATGGTGTATATCAAGATAGACACTCTGGTAGTCCTGCAGATCGCGCGGCGGAAGCAGAGGATCATCCTCCGCGAAGTCGTCAAAGGCCGTGAGGATGTTCCGCAGGCGCAGAATGCTGCCGAAGATGCGCACAAAGTCCTTCTGCGCCGTCTCGCCCATGATCGGCTCTCCGACAGTGAACTTCGCACGCAGCTCTGCAATCAGCTCCGCATAGCCCTTGTGATGCTGCCCCTTTTCATCGTCATACCCGTCATAGTAGTCGCGAAAACCGCGCAGGAGAACGACACTTTCGGCATTCTCATCGCCAAAGAGCGAGATTGCATCGTCCGTCGCCTTTGCCAGATTGCGAAAGGCGACAATATTTCCAAAGGTCTTGACTGAGTTCAGAATCCGATTCGTCCGCGAAAACGCCTGAATCAGCCCGTGATATTTCAGATTCTTGTCCACCCAGAGCGTATTCAGCGTCGTCGCATCGAACCCCGTGAGGAACATATTCACCACGATGAGGAGATCGATCTCACGCTTCTTCATCCGCTGCGAGAGATCCTTATAGTAGTTCTGAAACGAATCGCCATCCGTCGA
>CAJPUA010000181.1 GCA_905373705.1 uncultured Schwartzia sp.
CATCGTGAATATGGCGAGTACCGGCTGCGGCAAGACCTTCGCGAACGCAAAACTCATGCAGGCCATCGCGCCCGACGGAAAGTCGCTGCGCTACATGTTGGCGCTCGGCTTGCGCGCGCTGACCCTCCAGACCGGCACGGAATACCGCACGCGCATGGGCATCGGCGCCGATGAATTTGCCGTCCTCATCGGCTCGGCGGCGATACAAAAGCTCTATGACGAGGCGCAAAAAGGAAATGCGGAGACCCAGGAAGATGCCGCGGAAGACTTTGGGAGCAGGGAAGAGGCGCTTCTCCCCGGGGCGCTTGATTTTCAGGATGATCTTGGCCCGGAGCAGTTGAAATTTCTCAACCAATTCTTCGCCTCTTCGCAAAAACAGGGGAAAAAGGCGTCACGCAAGAACTACGCATTTCTCTATAAACCAGTGCTGGCCCTCACCATCGACCATATCATGGGCGCGGTGGAATCCCTGCGCGGCGGCCGCCATCTGCTGCCGTTTCTGCGCTTAATGTCTTCCGACCTCGTCATCGACGAAATCGACGACTTCGTCCCCGGCGACCTCACCGCCATCGCCCGACTCGTTCACTTGGCGGGGATCTTGGGGCGCAGCGTCGTTATCTCCTCGGCCACGATACCGCCCGACTTAGCGGAGGGGATGTACCGGGCGTGGCAGGACGGCCTCGCCGCGGGGAACAGCTTCTTCGCTGCGCCGAAAAAGCCGTATGCGGCATGGGTCGATGAATTTAGTGCCGCAGCCACCCCTATGCCACTGGCGGGCGACGAGTTTTATCGCGAAAAGCACGGCGCCTTCGTCAAAAAGCGCGTCAAAGCCCTGCGCGCCGCCCGCATTCTGAGGAAAGCCCGCATCGTTGACTTTGCGCGGGAAGAATGGGAACCCCTAAAAACACCGGCACGCCTTGATCTGTATTTCGATAAAATGTACGAGGCCGCATTGAGGCTCCACGCCGACAATCACATCATCGACGAAGCCACCGGCAAGCGCGTTTCCTTCGGCCTCATCCGACTGGCCAACGTCGAGCCATGTGTCTATGCCTGCCAGCGCTTTATGAAGACATCGGACAGGGACGGCTTCGCGCTGCGCTTCATGTGCTACCACAGCCGACAAGTGCTTCTCCTGCGCCATGAGCAGGAATGCTATTTAGATCGCGTGCTCAAGCGGCACGGAGAAAACGCGGCGGCCGCCCGCATCGAAGACCCCGTCCTGCGAGCACACATCGACGAGAGCGCGGCCAACGACATCCTCTTCATCGTCGTCGCCACGCCGGTCGAAGAAATTGGCCGCGACCACGATTTCGACTGGGCGGTCATCGAGCCATCCTCCTATCGCTCCATCATCCAACTCGTGGGACGCCTGCTGCGCCACCGTAAGCGTGAGAAGGACATCGACCGCCCCAATCTCGCCATCATGCCCTATAATCTCCGCAGCCTGCGCTTTGGCGACGAAAACCCCGCATTTTGCCATCCCGGCTTTGAAACGAAAAATGTAAAACTTGACAGCCACGACCTTCGCGCCATCGTCGATGAGGCGGCGCTCGCCGATCGCATTGACGCCGTGCCGCGCATTCAGCGCCCGGAAAAACTCGAAGAAACGAAACGGCTCGTCGATCTCGAACATTATGTGCTCGCGCAGTGGCAATCGCCCCAAAAGGGCGGGCCCAAAACACCGATCGGCTGGCAGCAGGAATTCTGGTGGCTGACCGGCCTCCCCCAGCAGTTCAACCGCTTCCGGAGCAGCGCAGGGGAAGACGTGCGCCGGTTCTACGTTTACGATGTGGAAAAGAGCCGCGCACTGGAATTTTACGCCCGCGACGAGCAGGGAAATTTTATTCTTTTGGGAAGTGGGACTGGCATACAGCCGTTTTCCCTGCCGACCGCTATGACTGAACGCCTCTGGCTAAAGCGCGATTATCTTAAGGCACTGCAAGACCATTTGCCGATCGACAGCGAGGACGAAGACGAGGCATTGAAAAACGTTTCGCAATCCGTAGGCGAGATTTCTTGGCAGGAATTAGGCGACGCCCTGACGCACTATTTCTATTGTGATCAACTGGGCCTGTTCAAGAGAGACTGGGAGAAATTTTCATGTGGAGAGAAAGTGGGAAATCACTGAGATTGACAAGAAATAGGGAGAGATTTATTATAAATGTATGAGAATTTTCGTTGTAAGTGAGGATTGAGGGAATTTTATGTGATATTTTCTACCGAAAAAATGACTTTGCTTTAGTGTGCGACCAATAAAAATAGGATAGGAAGGTGATGCTCATGGGAGGCGAGTTTTTTAATCTGCTCGTCGCGAAAGCAGGGGGAGAGACCGAAGGCGCAAAGGATTGGCTGCTCAGTAATGTAAAGAACCTCTCTCGGTATGCGATTGTTACCCATGTGGGGAAATATACCCAGCCCGGTATCGATTCCAAAGTTAGTTTCTGGGATAGCACCAGTGCCAACTCAGATACTGGCTACTTGACGACGGCAGGTACAGGGAAGCGCCAAGATATCGCTGTGGATGGCGGCGCCAGATATACCGGGCTGGCTTCTGTTCTTGTTCGGGACTTGACGGAGGGAAAAACCCTTTTAGAACATTTCCAAGAAGATACACCACTGATCCGAGAGGAGGTCACCGCCCTCGGCGTCGATTACGAAGCCCTGCGTCATGAGATATTGGCGATTAAGAAGGCACCGCTTCCTAAAAGATCGGATCCGGCGCTTAGACAAATCTATTTTCCCGTGGGGAACGATGCGTACCACCTGCTCTCTCTCATGCCGTCTACGACGACGCTGACCGCGATCCGGGACGCAGTTCGGGAGCGTCAGGATTGCGAGAGGAAAAGTCGAGATAAAAAAGCAGAAAACTATGGGCAAAGCTATACCGTAATCCCGCATCCGGTCAAAGTGAAAGTTGGCGGGGACAACCCACAGAATTTATCATGCTTTAATATCCTTTCAAGCATGTATATGCTCCTCCCCTCGGGGCCGCCGCTCCTCACGCTACGGAAACTGCGTCTGCCGCGCCGCGATTTCTTTTTTAACACCATTCCGCGCGATTGGCAAAAAGATTTGTTTTTGCGTTTGCGGGATTGGATGCAAAATGAACATATGCCGCGCCTTGCTATTACTGAAGCGATACAAGAAATTGGCATCGAATTAGCGGGCGGGATTCAACTTCTGGCGGGGCAGCTTCAGGGCGCACCGCCCGGCTGGAGCGATACGGGAAACTTGCCCGATGCGCAGAAGCTCTGGCTGGACGCGAAATATGCCGCAGCGCGGGAGGAAAACTTGGATTGGATGGACGAAATCAGCATGGATTTTGCCCGCTGGATTGCAAGAACCTACAAACGCCATGCGCAACTGAAAAAAGACGCCATTCCGTTTGGGGATGCCGAACAGCAGTATTTTGCGAAAATCTTGCAAGTGCACCTAAAAGAGGAGGTGCGAAGCGAATGATAACGCCATATCTGCTCATTCGAAACATTCGGATCCAAAACGCGA
>CAJPUA010000182.1 GCA_905373705.1 uncultured Schwartzia sp.
CTTCACTCTTCCAGCTGATTGCGCCAGCGCAAGCTGTCCATACAATGCAGAGTACAGATAGCGATCGCCAGCGCGTCCGCCACATCGTCCGGCTTTGGCGGCGACGGCAAATGAAGGAGCTTCGTCACCATGTAAATAACCTGCTCCTTCGTCGCCTTCCCGTACCCGGTGACCGCCTGCTTCACCTGAAGCGGCGTTCGCTCCACCAATTCCAGGCGATTTCGCGCGGCCGCCAGCAAAACGATTCCCCGCGCCTGTCCCACAGGAATAGCCGTCGTTACGTTGCGGTTGAAAAAAAGCTGCTCGACCCCCATAGCCTCCGGCTGATACTTTTTTATAATACCGTCTAACTCATCATAGAGCTTTAAAAGCCGATCTTCCATTCGCGCCTTAGCGCTTGTCGTAATTGCCCCATAGGCGTGAGGAATGAGTCGACTGCCCGGCGCGGCTTCCACGAGTCCATACCCGCATATCGCCGTTCCCGGATCGATCCCCAAAACCAGCATCGCGCCCCATCAGCCCCTATCTGACCTAATTCAAGGTAACCTGTTCTCTAACGCCGGCGGCGCTTCCCTCGCCTTTGTCAAGTGTTCATATTATACCATTCCTCGCGGCACTTTTTCAAACTCGCCTTTTCAATAGAAAAGCACCCAGAGCCTATCTGGGTGCTGACGAAACCATTTTTTTACTCTGCTTCCTCGTCCATCTCATAATTGGCGTAAATATTTTGAACGTCGTCATGTTCTTCCAGCGCGTCCACTAAGCTCATCATCTTCTCGGCGTCCTTGCCTTCAATACGGACCGTATTATCGGGAACCATTGTCACCTCAGCGGAAGCAGTCTCTATTCCTTTTTCCGCCAAAGCGTCGGCTACGGCGTCATAATCGCCCGGCTCAGCTACAATCTCAAAAACGTCCCCCTCCGCTTTCATGTCCTCGGCGCCCGCTTCCAGCGCGATATTCAGCAACTCATCCTCATCGCCAAAGACCTCTCTCTCTACGATAAAAACCGCTTTTTGCTTAAACATCCAGGCCACGCAGCCGGTTGCGCCGAGATTTCCCCCATATTTAGAAAACAAATGGCGCACATCCGCCGCTGTGCGGTTGCGGTTATCGGTCATAATATCAAGAATGACTGCCACGCCGCCGGGGCCGTACCCTTCGTAAGTGAATTCCTCATAATTTGTCCCGCCTGCGGCCCCCAGTCCTTTTTGAATAGCGCGCTGGATATTATCTTTAGGAATATTATTCGCTTTCGCTTTCGACAGCGCTAATTTCAGACGCATGTTCCCCGTAGGATCGGCGCCGCCCATCTGCACAGCTACCGTAATCTCCCGGCCGATCTTCGTCGTAATCTTCCCTCGAATGGCGTCATTCGCACCCTTTTTCCGCTTAATATTTGCCCATTTGGAATGACCTGACATGAACGTAACGCTCCTTTTCCGATGGTAATATTTCACCCTGCCCACTAAGCGCAGGCGGCGTTTCGCCTGCCTTTGCCAAGTATTTAGGTATGGCAACGCCTTCAGCTTCGCTAAATGCTGTAATGTCTACCTTGTCTTTTGCCGACTTTATGACGTCGCCGTGAAATTCGTTTTCTTTTCCCCCGCCTTACGAGCTGCCTTAGCGAGGGCAATCCCCTTCGTTTTCTTCCGCTTTTATTTTATACCCTGTACGGCCTTTTTTCAAGGGCGGGCACGGATACATTATCGATATCGCTTTCTTCTTTTCCCAAAGCAAGCTATAATGGTAATAATTAAAATCTTCTAATCCATCGCAGGGAGGCGCTGATGTGTTTGCTAAAACTTATGGTTCGACGACTTTGGGCGTTAACGGCGTGCTGATTGACGTGGAGGTCGATGTTTCTTTCGGATTTCCCGGCTTCGATATCGTGGGACTTCTCGATACGGCGGTCAAGGAATCTAAAGAACGCGTCCGGACCGCGATCAAAAACTCCGGCTTTAAAATCAAGCAGCAGAAAGTAACCATTAATCTCGCTCCCGCCAACATTCGCAAGGATAGCCCGGGACTTGATCTGCCGATTGCCATCGGCCTTCTTATCGCTTATGGACTAATCGCGCCGGAAAAGACCGCCGATTGCCTCTTCGCCGCGGAGTTATCGTTGGAAGGCGACCTGCGCGCCGTCAACGGCATACTGCCGATGACCATTCACGCCAAAGAGCGCGGGCTGAAAAAGGTCTTCGTCGCACCGGAAAACGCGAACGAAGCTTTGCTGGTCGACGGCATTGAGGTATATGCCGTAAAAAATTTAGCGACGCTGGCCGCTTCACTGACCGGGCAGGAGATTTTACTTCCCGCTGCGACACAGCCGACGCCCCCGGACAGCAAGGTTCGTGAGAGCGAAGACTTCGCCGACGTACAAGGGCAGTTTCTCGCGAAACGCGCCCTTGAGATCGCAGCCGCCGGAGGTCACAACGTCCTCATGGTCGGCGTGCCGGGGGCGGGAAAAACCATGCTGGCTCGCCGCCTGCCTTCTATTCTGCCGGATATGACGCGCCAAGAGGCGCTCGAAGTCACGAAAATTTACAGTATCGCGGGACTGCTCCAAAATAACGCCGGGCTGATTACCGACCGGCCCTTTCGCAGCCCGCACCACACAACGTCCGCTACCGCTATCATCGGCGGCGGCACTATCCCGCGTCCGGGGGAAGTGACGCTCAGCCATAACGGCGTGTTATTTCTCGACGAACTGCCGGAATTTGGCAAAGCGGTCCTCGAAGTCTTGCGCCAGCCGCTCGAAGACGGGCAGGTGACGGTGGCGAGAGTCAACGCCACGCTGACGTTTCCCTCGCGTATGATTCTCGTCTGCGCTATGAACCCCTGCCCCTGCGGCTGGAACGGCGACAAAGACAAGGCCTGCACCTGCTCGCCAAACGAAATCAAGCGCTATACGCGAAAAATTTCCGGGCCGCTCTTAGACCGCATCGACATTCACATCCGAGTGCCGAGAGTAGAATATAAGGAGCTGACCGCTTCCCAGCCCTCGGAGCCTTCTGCTGTCATTCGTCGACGCGTGACTAACGCCCGCGATATTCAGCTTCAGCGCTTGCGCAAGTTCCACGTCATCTGCAACGCCCAGATGAGCCACGCCGTGCTGAAAAAGACCTGTCCGCTCTCCGATAACGCCCAGAAACTACTGGAGCGGGCTTTCGACAAGATGAACATGTCCGCCCGCTCCTACGACCGAATTATTAAAGTAGCCCGTACCATCGCCGACTTAGCGCAGGAAGATGAAATCACCGAACAGCACGTCGCCGAGGCCATTCAGCTGCGCAACGATATAGGACTTGATTTATAGCTTCCAGCTTCCCCCTATGATTCGTTCTCTTTTACTTTGTAGCGAAGCCAGAGGCTTCCTCCTTCCCTGACCGTAGCTTCGATCAGCTCAAAACGAACCGCTTTATTATCGGCCAGACCTCCCCGAGCGCAATCGTTCCGCCGGTTACGAATATAAAAATACGGATGTCGCTATAAGAG
>CAJPUA010000183.1 GCA_905373705.1 uncultured Schwartzia sp.
GCGTATCCTTGGTAAGGATAAGGTCACCAGTTCAATCCTGGTCATCAGCTCCATGATAACGGCGGAATAGCTCAGTTGGCTAGAGCATGCGGTTCATACCCGCAGTGTCGAGAGTTCAAATCTCCCTTCCGCCACCAATTTGACAATCAAACCCCCGTCGCGGGGTTTTTTTGTGAACCGGCGGCCGTCTGTCTTTTCGGCGGGGGAATCGCGATTTCTCTGGGGCTTTCGGTTGACACGCTATAGTAAGTGTGATAAAGTACATTAGTGACGTTTTGGAGCTAGTGTCGAAATCTGTGGGTAAGGAGTGCAATGAGATGCGTAACGCAGTTACCTTGGCCTGTACGGTTTGCAAGAACCGCAATTATCAGACCAATAAGAACAAGAAGAATCACCCGGATCGCTTGGAGCTCAGTAAATACTGCAAGTTCTGCAAAAAGCATACGCCGCATAAAGAGACGAAATAATGGCGGAAGATTTGGCTGAGCTATGAGGATGTGAATGGTTTTGGCGGAAGAGAAAGCGGCGGCGATAACGCCGGAGGCGGGCTTCAACCCGAAAAAATTCATAAGTGAAGTCATAGCCGAGATGAAGAAGGTGTCGTGGGTCACCCGTCGTGAGTTGGCCGTAGATACGGCTATCGTGGCGGTGGCTGTCGTTATTGTCTGCGCTTTGATCTGGGTTTGCGATACGATATTTACCAGACTGTTCACGCTCATTCTACGGTAGGCAGCGGGAGGTGAGGGGCGCGCCGGCGTTCCTGCGGGATGGAAGCAGAAAAGAAATGGTACGTTATACATACGTATTCCGGGTACGAGAATAAAGTCAAGGCCAATCTGGAGAGCAAGGTTCGTTCCATGGGGATGGAAGACGAGATTTTTAACGTCGTCGTGCCGATGGAGGACGATATCGAGATCAGAGACGGACGCAAGAAACTCACGAAGAAGAAGGTTTTTCCCGGTTACGCGCTCGTCGAGATGATCGTCAACGACCGCTCCTGGTATGTCGTTCGTAATACGCCCGGCGTCACGGGGTTCGTCGGTTCGGGGACGAAGCCGATTCCGCTCACCGAGGCCGAGGTGAAGAATATCCTGCGGACGACGAAGGAAGAAGAATTTCGCCCGATTGTTGATCTTGAGCCGGGGCAGGCCGTTCATATAAATACCGGTTCCTTTGAGAATTTTCCGGCGACCGTCACTGAAGTGGACGCTGAAAAAGGCAAGATTAAGGCGGTGGTCGATATGTTCGGCCGCGAGACGACGATTGAGCTGGATTACGATCAGGTAGAAAAGATTTGAGATATCGTTCATAATTTAGATGAATCCCTTGTAAGGAGGTGTTAAATATATGGCAAAGAAAGTTGCGAAACTCGTCAAGCTTCAGGTTCTGGCGGGGAAAGCCACACCGGCGCCTCCGGTAGGTCCGGCACTGGGGCAGGCAGGCGTTAATATTATGGCGTTCGTCAAGGAGTTTAACGAGCGGACGGCGAAGCAGGCCGGTCTTATCATTCCGGTCGAGATCACGGTATTCGAGGATCGTTCGTTTACGTTCATTACCAAGACGCCGCCGGCTGCCGTTCTTTTGAAGAAAGCGGCGGGCATCGAAAAAGCCTCGGGAGAGCCGAACAAGAATAAAGTGGCGAAGGTTTCCCGGGCGAAAGCGCAGGAGATTGCGCAGTCGAAGATGCAGGATTTGAACGCGGCCGACCTGGAAGCGGCCACCCGGATGATCGAGGGGACGGCGCGCAGCATGGGCATTGAGATCGTTGGATAAGTAGCGGTTCCTCGTGGGAGGTAAGACCGTTTGAACCACGAAAGGAGTACTGAAATGGCAAAAGCAGGCAAGAAATATCAGGACGCCGTTAAACTCATCGAGGCAGACAAGGTTTACGCCGCTTCCGAGGCGATGGAGCTGGTGAAAAAGACGGCGACGGCAAAGTTTGACGAAACAATTGAGCTGCACGTTCGCTTGGGCGTTGATCCGAAATATGCGGATCAGCAGGTGCGCGGGGCGGTTGTGCTGCCGCATGGCACCGGAAAAACGAAGCGGGTGCTGGTATTCGCCAAGGGCGATAAAGTCGCCGAAGCGGAGCAGGCCGGCGCGGATTTCGCCGGCTCCGATGAGCTGGTGACGAAAATTCAGGGCGGCTGGTGCGATTTCGACGTCGCGGTGGCGACGCCGGATATGATGGGCGTGGTCGGGCGTCTCGGCAAGGTTCTCGGCCCGCGCGGGCTGATGCCGAACCCGAAGCTGGGGACGGTCACTATGGACCTCGCGAAGGCAGTCAAGGAGATCAAAGCCGGTAAGGTGGAGTACCGCACGGATAAAGCGGGCAATGTCCACGTGCCGGTGGGCAAGGTTTCCTTCGATTCCGAGAAACTGCTGGAAAACTATCGCACGCTCATGGATACGCTGCTCAAAGCGAAACCGTCGGGCGCCAAAGGCCAGTACATTCGCTCGATTACGCTGGCGGCGACGATGGGGCCCGGGATTCCGGTACAGATGAAGGTCGATTGATTTAAAAGTCCATAAAGGTTATATGGCCCGAGACGGCAGGTGTGAGCAATCACTTAATGTTACCCGCCCAGGCCGGAAAAACTGCGTGATTATCCTGCGGTCTCCGGGTCTTTGGCCAGAGGCCGCTTTTATTATGAATTTTTCCGAGAGGAGGTGTTTTTATGGCAGTATCTGCTGAAAAACAGGCTATTGTGGCTTCGCTGAAGGAAAATCTGACGGCTTCCAAGGGGGCCGTATTCACTGGTTACCGAGGCCTTACCGTAGCGCAGGATACTGAGCTTCGTCGGGAGCTTCGCGCGGCGGGGGTTTCGTATCACGTGGTAAAAAACACGATGACGGCGATCGCGGCGAAAGAAGCGGGGATGGAAGAGCTGCTTTCGCATCTGGAAGGGACGACGGCGCTCGCTGTTTCTGACGGGGACGCCATTGCCCCGGCGAAGGTTATCAGCTCGTTTATCAAGAAGAATAAGTTAGATGACGCCGAGATTTTGACAATCAAGGCGGGAATCGTCGACGGCAAGGTCATCAGCGCGAAGGAAGTCAAAGAACTGGCGCTTTTGCCGTCCCGCGAGGTTTTGCTGGCAAAACTTTTGGGAAGCATGCAGGCGCCAATCGGCAATACGGTCAACGTTCTGCAAGGCGTTATCCGCAACGCCGTCTATGTGCTTGACGCGATCCGCCAGCAGAAAGAGAAAGCGTCGGCCTGACCGACGATCCAGTTTTACTAAAATGAATATATCTTAATGGAGGTATTGGAAAATGACGAAAGAAGAAATTATGCAGGCTATTGAGGGCATGACGGTCCTCGAACTTTCTGAGCTTGTTAAAGCGATGGAAGAGAAATTCGGCGTCAGCGCGGCCGCTCCGGTTGCCGTTGCCGCTGCAGGCGGCGCCGCTCCCGCGGCCGCCGGCGGTGAGGAGAAGACGGAGTTCACGGTCGTTCTCACGGCTGC
>CAJPUA010000184.1 GCA_905373705.1 uncultured Schwartzia sp.
GAGGTCTTTTAACCTTTATCCGCCTGATCCAATGGGTACATGCTTCTCGATCTGTAGATCTCGGTGGAGGCATACTGAGAATCCTCAAATCGCTCAAGAATTGATTCAGGTGTTATTCCGAGTTGCATCATGATTGCTCCATAGCATAGGACCTTGATTGCCATAGCGTGTGTGAATAGTTCAACGTCCGAAAGTGTAGAAGTTTTTTCCAGCGCTGAGGTCTGATGGATGTAGGCATTTCGAGTATTACGCAAGTCTTTAAGAAATCGGGCTCTGTCAGGAATGACATATTCTGCAAATACTCCCAGCTTGTCTAACAATGCATTCGCATAGTAGCTTGCCGGAGGATTATTATTCATTTTCTGTAATATCCAGTCTCTTAAGTTCTCGTTATCAAAAGATTCTTTGACTTTTTCCTGCATTTTTTTAAACTCCGTTTTGGAGATATCGTTCGTCTTTTCACCTACCCGCGATATGGCTTCAAAGGCACCGACCATCGCGGTAAACATCGAACCAAGCGAACTGATGTTTCTCGTATCCAGCATCCCGATCAGCACCGTAGCTGCACGCTTAGCGCCATCATCTATGTTAAACCACTCTGCAACGAGGTCTATGCCGGATTGAGTCATGTATTTATACGTCAAGGGCATGTGGCGAACTTGCACATTGCTGGGATTCTCGACACCCCCGATAAGTGGGAGATAGTAGGAGGCGCATTGACCATCGGTCGTCGTAACCAAGATTTCATCTATTGAACATATAAAACCCATACAGAAGCTAAAAAGCTTCCAAATAGGGAACACCCATGATTCCATAGCATCATTTAGCGGCAATTCGGGATTAGAAAATTCTATGCGTAGCCTGATGTCGCTTTTCATGCTGAACTCTTGCAAGGAAGGATGACTTCCACTGCATGTAAATTCAGGCTGCAGATGCATGCTTATTGACTCGTTGATGTATAAAGGAATTTCTTCTATGTCTGCCTTTTGCCAAGTTCCTGACGTACCACTCCATGTGGGCCCTATCTGCCTCTTCTCAAGCGTCGTGGTCACTTTTCCGAAACATTTATCCAACCAATTCCACAATCCGGAAAAATGAATGGTCATACTCTTTATAATCGGGTTTAAGGAAATGAAGCTGGTTTTGCTCACCAGAGCCGAGTCTGCCTGCAATTTCTCCTTATGAGTACCTGGCGCTGAAAACCCTGGGCCTGATGTCGATATGTTGATTAGCGTGATTTTATCACCATTTTGGCAAAACCCATAAGCTGCAGGGGCTGTAATCGGATCGGTCCCAATGAAGTTCACTCCCTTAACTAACTCTCTATCCAAGAGGCATCCCATCGGGATATCAAGCTCAACACCGCGCACTGAATCGAAAGAAGCATTCCCCTGTACGCCAGACTGTACAAAATCTTCGTCTCTGTCTAATCCCCAGAGCGCTACCACGAAGTCCTTGCTTTTCAATGTACCTCTCCTTTTCCCATTTTTATTTTCTATGTTAGACCACTGTGGATATGAAGTAACCGAAACCTGCGTACAGCAGGCCCTAGCGACCGGCATTCCATCTCCCACTGACCGCAGTTCCAGGCTCCGCCGACCGCCGCTGCACGCATCACCGACCATGATTGACCCAGTGGGGCGCACTGGGTCGCCCCGTCTCCCGAGAGAGGGGAAGACATGATCAGGCACGGGGAGATCCTCAGGCTCACGGCCCTGGGGATAAGCCAGCGGAGCATAGCCGGCTCCGTGGGATGCTCGAAGACGACGGTGCAGGAGGTGCAGCGTAAGGCGGCGACGCGGCGCCTCGAGTGGCCGCTGTCCGACGAGATGGGGGACGAGGCCATCCGTGCCAGGCTTTACCCGCCTCAGGACCGCTCCGACGCCAGCAAGGCGGAGATCGACCACGAGTGGGCCCGGAGGGAGATGGGCCGCAGGGGCGCGGCGACGGCCCTGCTGTGGAGCGAGTACGCCGAGCGCGCCGTCGCCGCCGGTAGGACACCCTACATGTACTCCTCGTTCTGCCACAGGCACCAGCGCTGGGTCGACGCCAACCCCGAGTGCGCGATGCACGTCGAGTGGGTACCGGGCGAGTGGACGCAGGTCGACTGGGCGGGCGACACCATGAGGGTCTCAGACCCTGACGCCTCGTCTCCGCCGAGGGTTCACGTCTTCGTCGCCTGCCTGCCGTTCTCGGCCCACGTCTACGCGGAGGGCTGCTACCGCATGGACGAGAGGGCTTGGGTGGAGGGCCATGTGCGCGCCTTCGCCGACTTCGGGGGGTCGACCCCGCTCATCGCCCCGGACAACCTCAAGACCGGCGTCGTGAGGAACACCATCGACAAGCTGATAGTCAACGAGCAGTACCGCAGGATGCTCGAGTACCACGGCTCGGCGGCCGTCCCCACCCGCGTGAGGAGGCCACGTGACAAAGGCGGCGTCTTATACGCCGCATGATTTTATCCGCACGTTTTGGCCGAGCCACAGGCCACGTGCCCGCGCCCGCCCGCAACATGCGGACAGTCATATGCTCATAGTCCGAACTTGCGCTTGATCTCCTCCTCGTGGCCGACCCACTCCCTCTCCGCGTTCGGTTCCAGTCCGCCTCCTCGCTCCACCGCCTCGCGCAATTGCTCTGGCGACGGATAGGCGTAGTGGGATCGCGTGGTCCCTGTCTGCTGGTGGCCCAGCAGCGTCGACACCTGCCCTGTGGGCACGCCGTCGCGGCAGGGCGTGGTTGCGCGTGTCCTGCGGACCATGTGCGGGTAGGTTTTCGGGATGCCTGGATGCTCCTTGCGCGCGACGTCGCCGTACTTGGACACGATGCGCTCGACGTTGCGCCCCGACGTCGGACGCGCCGCCCCGTGAGTCACGGTGTAGACCAAGGGGGTCGACGGATCGCGATTGCCCCCATGACAGGCTTCCAGGTAGGCGCGCAGACGGGCGTCCGCCCTGCCCGACAGCCCGATGCGGCGCTCCCGGCGACCCTTGCCGCGGGCCAGGACAGACGCCGGTGCGCCGTCTGGCAAGACGAGGTCGCCCAGCGCCGCGCCCACGGGCCCAGCGGCCCTCATCGCGGTGTCGAACAGCAGGACGAGGACGGGGCGGTCTCGGTTGCCGATGCGCGTGCGCTCGGGGGCGTCGAGGAACGCCGCGAGGTCGCCTGCCTCGATGACGGGGCGCTGCCGCCTCGGCGTGGGCGGCGTCGGCACCTTGCGCGTCGCAGGCCAGACCGACATCGGCGACGGATCGCCGTCGGCCGCGTGGCGAGGTAGGCCCTGACGGCCGCGAGCCCCGGGCTCGCGGTGCCGCTCGCGAGTCCCGCCGCCCGCATGCGCCGCGACCGGCCCGGCGGGGGCCCGTGGGGGCGCGGCCGGAACGCGAGGCGCCCCGGGGGGATCGCGGGCCGGCCCGTCACGCAGTCGCGCGGGGCGCCCAATCCCAGCTCGTGCGACTTGCGTG
>CAJPUA010000185.1 GCA_905373705.1 uncultured Schwartzia sp.
ACATTAATGAGATTTTTTTCGTTTCCGGAAAAGAAAAGATGCCGGCTAAAGGACAACACGCAGGAGGTGTCATCCGCCCGGCGAATAAAGCAGGCGCCATGCTCACGCACCCCACGGGAAATACGAATATGCGCCACCCGCCGCATGGGAAGCTCCCGCCCCCAATAGCGGTGCAGAACGCCCTCGATCGGCACCCGATAGAGGGCTATGATCGCTGCCGCAAGCTGCCGCCGCGCCGTATCGGTATCAGCAGCGGCGAGCGCGCCGCGAAACCGCGCTGCCGAAAGCGCCTCCATCTTAAAGCGCTCCGGAAATCGCCTGCCGGAGCGCTTCGTCCTCCTCATCCGTCAGCGTATACGTTGACTTCCCCGCTTCAATAGGCTTCACATAGCTGCGCGAATCCTCCCGCCCAAAAATACTTGATAAGACTACGCCGTTATTATTAGAATCAAGCAGCGCCACCGCATAGGAAAGATCGCTCCCCATATCTTTGAAGGCGCGAAAACGCACTACGCCGACACGCGTGATCGCTCGCGCTAAAAGCGCGTCGATGCGCCGGATCTCCTCGTTCAGCCGTCGATTTTCATCCGCTACGGCATGGGTCTCCTCAATATGCCCCAGAAGCATCTGTTCAAAATCCCGCCCCGTTTCGTCACCGGTCATCATCAGGCGGTAACGCCTTTTCAGCCCGTGAAGGCTGGCCAGCAGATAAATAACCAAAAGCAGCAAAAACACCATGACGGCGCTCAGCCAAGCAAAAAGGTACGGCATATTATTCACTTGCAATAAATTTAACAGCTCTTTCTCCATTCTTACTCCCTTTGCCCCCTTGAAAATCCATTGCGCCGTCAGGTTGTAAAACGACGCGAAACCTCACGCAGCAGCGTTTTTTTCCGCTCGACGTTTCCGGTGTGAATTTCTCCCAGCGCTTCGACAATACGATCCAGATCCGCCTGATCCTTAAAGCTGATAACGATACGGCTCTGGGTCATGCCAAGATGAATCTTCACCGGCGCGCCAAAAAACATTTTCATCTTTTCCTCGGCGTCTTCGACAAAAAATTCCTTTTCTTTTACCGTAACGATCGGCTCTTTCAGCCACTCCACCGGATCGAGAAAATCCGGCTCTTTTTTCAGCCGGGCGACGAGGCGTTCTGCCTCGCGCGCCGAGAGTCCATGCTCGGCGATATGATCCGCCGCCTTCTGCATAAGCTCCGGCGTCGGAAGCGCCAAAACGGGGCGCGCCTGCCCCATCACCAGCACGCCTTGCAAAAGACTCTCCTGCACCCGTTCGGGCAGCGTCAGCAGCCGCAGAATATTCGCGATATGAGATCGACTGGCGCCGACCTTTTGCGACAGCTCTGCCTGGGTGAGGCCGAAACGATCCATCAACGCCTGATAGGCCTGCGCCTCCTCAATAACATTCAGGTCCTCGCGCTGGACGTTTTCAATAATAGCGACTTCTGCCATCTCTGCCGGATCAAAGCGGCGCACAATCGCGGGCACTTTCTCCAGCCCCGCCTGTTTCGCCGCCCGGTAGCGGCGCTCTCCCGCTACGATTTCGTAGCCGTCCGCCGCCGGACGGACTAAAATCGGCTGTAAAACCCCGTACTGCCGGATGGATGCAGCCAATTCCTCCATTGCCGCCTCATCAAACGTATGGCGCGGCTGGCCGGGGTTGGGCCGAATTTTCTCAATCGGAAGCTCCTCCACCGCCCGACCATTCACCGCGGTTCTTGTATTCGTTCCCTTCGCCGGCGGCGTCTCTTTCCCGGAGGAAATCCCCGCTGCCGGAAGTAAAGCTCCCAGGCCGCGTCCCAGACCGCGATTTTTTGACTTACCCACGCGCCGTCACCTCCTTCGCCAGCTCGATGTAGACCTCGGCGCCTTTCGCCTTACTGTCGTAAAAAACAGCCGGCATGCCGTAAGAAGGCGCCTCACTCAGCCGCACGGTCCGTGGAATTACCGTACGATAAACCTCTTTGGGGAAATATTTTCGCACTTCTTCAACGACCTGCTCCGAAAGATTCGTCCGCGAATCGTACATCGTCAAAAGAACTCCGGCGATCTCCAGCCGCGGATTCAGGCTCTCGCGCACCAGCTTCAGCGTATTCATAAGTTCCGACACCCCTTCCAGAGCGTAAAACTCGCACTGAATCGGCATGAGGAGACCGTCCGCCGCCGCCAGGGAATTAAGATTCAAAAGCCCCAGCGAAGGCGGGCAGTCAATGATAATAAAATCATAATCGCCGCGCACAGCCTCCAGCGCTTTCTTCAAGCGAAACTCGCGCTCCGCCGCGCCGGCCAGCTCGATCTCGGCGCCCGCCAGATTGATATTGGCAGGCAATACATCGAGCTCATATTCCGTCGGATAGATTGCCGATCGGACGTCCTGCCCGTCCATAATGACCTCGTATACCGTCGGGGTCAGCGCCCGCTTATCCATTCCCACGCCGCTGGTGGTATTCCCCTGCGGGTCGCAATCCACTAAAAGAACCCGCTTGCCCAGCGTCCCCAGTCCGGCGCTCAGATTGACTGCTGTCGTCGTCTTGCCCACGCCGCCTTTTTGATTGGCCACCGCTATGATCTTTGCCAACGCTTTCCACCCCGCCCTTCTCATTTCAGTTTGTCTTGTTCTTCTATTATAGCGAAACTTTTTCACAAGATAAAGAGCCTTCCGCCTTATTTCCGAAAAATGTTCCACGTGAAACATTTTCTTTCCCGTCCAAAATGTTTCACGTGGAACATTTTTAGATCTTATCGCCATCCATAAAATATCCGTAAAGCAAAGGATTTGACGTGCCGCAGCGCAGGGCTTACAATAGATTCATCTATTCCTGGGACGAAGGTGAAATTATGCCAATTTACAACGCGCCCCTGACCGCCGTTGACACGGCGGAAACGAAGCGCTACGCGGGGCTAAAAAGCGCCCGCTTTGACGACGAAAAAATCGCCAACGCGGCGGATGAGGCGGCTCTTTTAGCCACGCCCCGCGGCATCTGGCAGCAATACGCTTACGACAGCTCTCGCTCCTGCGTCCTTTCCGACCCGCCTTTTCCTATCATCGGCCGCAGTATTCAAAAACATCTTGATCACTGCGAAGCGGTCGTCATCCTGGCGGCGACGGTGGGCGAGGGCATTGAAAAGCACGTGACGGACAGCTTTGACGCGGGAAATTATGCTTACGCGGTACTGCTTGATGCCGCGGCTACTGCCGCTGTCGAGCAAGTTGCCGATGCGATGGAGCGGACGATCCGGCCCAGCGTCGACCGCGCCGGCTACACCATGCGCTGGCGTTACAGCCCCGGCTACGGTGATTGGCCCTTAAACGAGCAGCCTCATCTCATCCGGCTCTCCCATGCCGCCGAAATTGGCATCCGCTTAACGGAATCGCTAATGCTCTGGCCGCGAAAATCTATCACCGCCATCATCGGACTGGCGAAAAAAACAACGAATAT